>CANBNK010000020.1 GCA_947371015.1 Acetobacteraceae bacterium
CGCGGGCGATGCCGATGCGCTGGCGCTGGCCGCCGCTGAACTCATGCGGGTAGCGGTCCATGGCATCCTTCGGCAGGCTGACCTGGGCCAGCAACTCGGCCACGCGGTCGGCGATGTCTCGCCGTGACCAGCCGGCGACGGAGAGCGGCTGGCCGACCAGGGAGCCGACGCGGCGGCGCGGGTTCAAGGAGCTGACGGGGTCCTGGAACACCATCTGCACCTTGGGGCGCACCTGCTTCAGCGCGGCGCCTTCCAGCCTGGTGATGTTCTGGTTTTCCAGCAGCAGCTCGCCTTCGGCTATCGGCACCAGGCGCATGATGGCGCGGCCCAGGGTGGACTTGCCGCAGCCGGATTCACCCACCAGGCCCAGCGTCTCGCCGGCCTCGATCTCCAGGCTGACGCCGTTGACCGCGCGCAGCAGGCCGCGCGGGGTGGCGAAGTGGACGCCGATGCCGCGCGCCTCAAGCAGCATGGGCGGGCACCCCAAGGGCCGCGAAGCAGGCGGCGAGGTGGCCGGGCGCTTCGGCCTTCAGCGGTGGCTGCGCGGTGCAGGCGGCATGCGCCAGCTTGCAGCGCGGCGCGAAGGCGCAGCCGGCCGGCAGCTCCGCCAGGGAGGGCACGCTGCCGGGGATATCGGCCAGGCGGGTGTGGCGGCCGGCAGTGCCGCCCGACGGCGTGGCGCCGAGCAGGCCGCGCGTGTACGGGTGCAGCGGCGCCGCGAAAATCGCGTCCACCGGGCCTTGCTCGACCACACGTCCCGCGTACATCACCGCGACCTCGTCGGCCATTTCCGCGACCACGCCCAGGTCGTGGGTGATCAGCAGCAGGGCCATGCCGGTTTCGGCCTGCAGGCGCTTCAGCAGTTCCAGGATCTGCGCCTGTACGGTCACGTCCAGGGCCGTGGTGGGTTCGTCCGCCACCAGCACGGCGGGGCGGCAGGCAATGGCGATGGCGATCATCACCCGCTGGCACATGCCGCCGGAGAGCCGGTGCGGGTATTCGTCCAGCCGCGCTTCCGCATCGGGGATGCCGACCAGCGTCAGCAGCTCGGCGGCGCGGGTGCGGGCGGCTGAGCCGGAGAGGTTCTCGTGGCGGCGCAGCACTTCCATGATCTGCTGGCCCACCGGCACCACCGGGTTCAGCGAGGACATCGGGTCCTGGAAGATCATGGAGACCGCCTTGCCGCGCACGCCGAGCATGCGGCGTTCCGGCAGCGCGGCCAGGTCGGTGTCGCCCAGCATCACCTTGCCGGCGATGATGCGCGCCGGTGGCTCCGGCAGCAGGCGCATGATGGCCAGCGCGGTCATGGACTTGCCGCAGCCGCTTTCCCCCACCAGCGCCAGGGTGCGGCCGGGCTGCACGGAAAGCGACACTTCCGACAGCGCCGGCAGCACGCCGCCGCGGGTGAATAGCGAGACCGAGAGGCCGCGAACGTCGAGGCCCGCCATCAGCGGTTCCTCAGCTTGGGGTTCAGCGCATCGTTCAACCCGTCGCCGATCAGGTTCAGCGCCAGCACCATCAGCATGATGGCCACGCCGGGCACGGCGGAGATGTACCAGGAGGAGCGGATCAGCGTGCGGCCTTCCCCGACCAGTCGGCCCCAGCTGGCCACCTGCGGGTCGCCGAGGCCAAGGAAGGAGACCGCGCTTTCGAACAGGATCGCGGAGGCGACGGCCAGCGAGGACAGCACGATGACCGGTGGCAGCGCGTTGGGCAGCACTTCCGCGAGCACGATGCGCCAGTCCGGCATGCCCATGGCGCGGCAGGCCTGGACGAATTCGCGGTCGCGCAGCGTCAGGAACTCGGCGCGGGTCAGCCGGGCGATGCCGGTCCAGCTGACCACGCCGACCGCGATGGTGATGTTCTGCACCGTGCCGCCGAGGATGGAGACGATGGTGAGGACGAAGACCAGGCCCGGCACCACCTGGAACATTTCCGTGAACCGCATCAGCAGCTCATCCACCCAGCCGCCGAACCAGGCGGCGACCGAGCCGATGGTGACGCCGATCAGCGTCGCGGTCAGGCTGGCGAACAGGCCGATCAGCAGCGTGGCGCGGGCGCCATGGGCGATGATGGCGGCGATGTTGCGGCCGATGCTGTCGGTGCCCAGGGGGAAGCGCGGGTCCTGGAGGGGCCACAGCTCCGCCGGGCCGACGATGCGCAGCGGGTTGCGCGGGTAGAGCGTCGGCGCCGCCAAGGCCAGCGCGATGACAGCGACGAGGATGACGAGGCCCAGCAGCGCCGCGCGGTTGCGGGCGAAGCGGCGGAACAGGCCGGGCGTGGCGACCGCCATGCTCAGCGCGCCCGGATGCGGGGGTCGAGCCTGAGATAGGCGAGATCGACCGCGATGTTGACGAGGATGACGACGATGGAGCTGAACACCAGCACGCCCAGCACCACCGGGTAGTTGCGGCTGGAAACGCTGTCCAGCATCAGGCTGCCGAGTCCGGGCCAGCTGAACACCGTCTCCACCACGATGCTGCCGCCCAGCACCGTGCCGAATTGCAGGCCGAACAGCGTGACGATGGGCAGCAGGGCGTTGCGCAGCCCGTGCGCCAGCACCACGCGCCAGCGGCCCAGACCCTTGGCGCGGGCGGTGCGGATGAAGTCCAGGCTCAGCACTTCCAGCATCGCCGCGCGCATCACCCGGGCATAGACCGCGGCGTAGAACAGGCCCAGCGCCATGGCCGGCAGCGCCAGGTGGTGCAGCACGTCCAGCACCGTGGCGACAATGCCCTGGTTGCTGGCGGTGATGCTCATCATGCCGCCCACCGGCACCCAGCCCAGCTTCACCGCGAACAGCACCGTCAGCATGATGCCCAGCCAGAAGCTGGGCGCGGCAAAGAACAGCACCGCGAGGAAGGAGAGCAGGTTGTCCCAGATGGTGTTGACCTTCACCGCAGCCACCACGCCGGCGGTAACGCCCAGCAGCAGGGCGATCAACAGGCTGGCCAGCATCAGCACCAGCGTCGCCGGCAGGCTGGCCAGGATCACATCCAGCACCGGCATGTTCTGGCGGTAGCTGAAGCCGAAATCCAGCCGCGCCACGGACCAGATGTATTTCACCAGTTGCAGCCAGACCGGCTGGTCCATGCCGTAGGTCACGCGCAACTGCTCCAGCATCGCGGGGTCGCTGACCTGGCTCTCGGCACTCATCACGTCCAGGAATGACCCAGGCGCAGCCTGGATCAGCAGGAAGTTCATGATGATGACGCCGAGGATCAGCGGCACGCCCTGCAGCAACCGCCGGCGCAGCAGCCGCAGCATCGGCTCAGCGGTCCAGCCAGAGGTCGGCCCAGGTCTCGCCCATCCAGTTGGAGCCGGTGGAGATGTTCTTCACGTCGCTGCGTGCCACGGTCAGGCTGTCGAATTCGACCAGCGGCAGGAAGGGTACTTCGGTTGCCGCCTGGCGGCCGAATTCGTGGGCCAGGGCGGTGCGCTTCGCCGGGTCGGTCTCCACCGTCAGCCGGGCGACCAGGTCGTCCATCGCCGGCGTGTGGAAGCCGTTGGCGTTGCGGAAGGCGACGCCCTTGGCGATGCCGTCGCTGACATAATACTGGCTGATCACCGGCACTGCCTCGATCGGCGCGGTGTAGTTGGACAGCGCGATGTCGTAGTCGTAGTCGGTGTAGATGCGCTTCAGCGAGGTCGGCCGGTCCGGCACGCTGAGGTTGACCTTCACGTCCACATCCTCCAGCCCCTGCTGCACGATCTGGCCGATCTTGCCGTTTTCCTCGAACCAGCCAGCGGCCAGCAGGTTGACGCTGAAGCGGCCGTTGCGACCCTTGCGCAGGCCGGCGGCGTCCAGCATCTGCGCCGCCTTGGCCGGGTTGAAGTCGTATTTCGGCACATCCCCGGTGTGGAACAGGCTGTTGGCCGAGAGGATCGGGTTCAGGCCCGGGCGACCACGCTTGAAGAACACGGTATCCACCACAAGCTGCCGGTCGATGGCGTGCATCAGCGCCTGGCGCACCAGGCGGTTGTCGAGGGGCGCCTTGCGGACATTGAACTCGATGGTCGAGCACCAGGCGCTGCTCTCGTAGCCCTTGCTGTCGGCGGCGAAGCGGCCGCTGCGGACCAGGCGGTCCACTTCGGGCATCGGCACCGGGTTGAAGCAGCCGAGGTCCAGCGCGTTGCTCTCAAATGCCGCCAGGCGCGAGGCCGGGTCGCGCCACCAGCGGATGAACAGGCGGTCCAGGTAGGGCTTGTTGTTTTCCCAGTAGTTGTCGTTGCGGACGTACTCGACATGGCTGCCGCGCACCCATTCCTTGTACTTCCAGGGGCCGGTGCCGATGGGGGTGTTGTTGATCGGGTTGGTGACGATGTTGCCCGTCTCATAGATGTGCTTCGGGATCACCAGGCCGCCCTGGCCGGCGAGGACGGAGTTGAAGAAGAACTCCGGCACCGGGCGGTCGAACTCGAAGCGCACCGTGTGGCTGTCCAGCGCGCGGGTCGCCGTCAGCGCGTTCAGCGCCACGCCGACCGACAGCGGCTTCCAGTACTGCATGGCCGAGAACACCACGTCTTCAGCCGTGAAGTTCTTGCCATCGTGCCAGGTGACCCCGCGGCGCAGGTGCACGGTGAAGCTGCGGAAGTCAGCGGCGGGCTCGACCCGCTGGGCCAGCACCGGCTGCCACTTCAACTGCTGGTCCAGCGCCAGCAGGCGCTCCAGCGGCTTGGTGGAGGTGAAGAAGGGCGAGGTGCCACCACCCGGCGGCACGAACAGCGCCTGCGGCTCGAACCCGCCCCAGGTGGCGACCAGAGTGCCGCCGCGCTTGGGCGTTGCCTGCGCGAAGGCCGGGCGGCCGAGGCCCGGCAGAAGCCCGGCGGCGGTGCCAGCCAGGACATGGCGACGGGTGAACGGCATGCGCGGTCTCCTGCGGATGAGGCGAGTATTAAACCCTATGAACTATCGTGAAAAGTGGTATAATGGACATTCTACAGCGTGGAATAGGTCGCGCGACCCACGGCCAACAGATTGCCGCGTTCGTCGAACAGATCCACGTCCGAGACGCCGATGCTGCGCCCGTTGCGGCGGACCTTGGCGACAGCGGTGATGGCGGTGTTGATGGCCGGGCGGAAGTAGTCGACGCGGAAGTTCACCGTGGGCAGGCCGCGGCCGACCAGCATGATCAGCGCGTAGTCGCCCACCGTGTCGATGATCGCGGCCATCGGGCCGCCATGCCATTGGCCGGTGCCGGCGCCGCGTTCGAATTCCGGGCGCATCGGGCAGCGCATCGTCACCTCGCCCTTCTCGGCGTCGGTGCTGACCACCGTCAGGCCGGAGAAGGCGATGAACGGCGAGGCGTCGAGCGAGGCCTGCAACTCCGCGGCGGTCAGCGGCGTGGTCATGGCGTGACGATGACCTTGCCGACCACGCCGCGATTTTCCAGCCGCGCCATCGCGTCCATGCCGCGGTCGAGCGTCCAGGTGCTGTCCACCAGCGCCTGCAGCTTGCCCGCCTGAACCAGGTCGAGCAGCGAGCCGATGTCGTCCTTCGCCCAGCCGTTGCTGCCGCGCAGCTGCAGCTCGAAGGTCCAGATGTAGCGGATATCCTCGGGCGGATTATAGCCGGCGGTGGCGCCGCAGGTCAGCAGCCGGCCGCCCAGCTTCAGGCAGCGCAGCGACTTCACCCAGGTATCGCCGCCGGTGAAGTTCACCACCACATCCACGCCGCCGGAGTCACTGCCAGCCCGTCGCGTCGGCTTGCCGAAGCGCTGCTGCACATCCTTCATGAAGTCCACTTCGGTGTAGAGCACCGTGTGGTCGGCGCCGAGCGCCATCAGCTTCTCGGCCTTCTCCGGCGTGCCGGCACAGGCGATGACCTCGGCGCCCGCCAGCTTGGCCAACTGCACGCAGCAGACGCCGACGCCACCGGAGGCGCCGAGGATCAGCACGCGCTCGCCGGCCTGCACCTGGCCGATCCGCGTCATCATGCGCAGGGCGGTGCCATAGGCGCAGGGGAGCGCGGCGGCCTGCTCGAAGCTGACGCTGTCCGGCAGCGCGATCAGCTGGTGGTCCTTCACCTTGCACAGCTCGGCCAGGCCACCATGCATGGTCTCGCCCATCAGCCCGCCCTCGACGCGGTTGATCGGGTCCACCACCACGCGCTGGCCGACCTGCCAGCCGGTGACACCTGGGCCGATGCTGGCGATCTCGCCGGCGATGTCGAGGCCCATGATGACGGGGAAGGGGATCTTGATGCCGGGCATGCCGCGGCGGGTGAAGACGTCGTGGTAGTTCAGCGACGTTGCGCGCACCCGGACGATGACGTCGCCGGGGCCGGCGACGGGGTCCGGGAAGTCGGCTTCGAGCGCGAGGTTTTCCAATCCACCATGTTCACGCAGAACCAAGGCACGCATGCGATCATCTCTCCCGGCCGGGGCCGAGAGGATTGCGCACCGGCTGGGGTGGATGCGTCAACACCCTAAATGCAGCGACCCGGGTGGCTCATGGCCGACGTTGCAAGCCGAAGCGCCAGCCGCTGCGCGCTTTGGTGGCAACGGCGGTCGCTCTCGTGCTGGCTAACCTGGCGTCATGGTGCGATCGCCGCGCGGGCGCTGCTGGGGTCAGCCCAGCGGCCCGGTCTGGTACAGGGTGACGCGCAGGCCGCCATGCGGCACCGGCGCGCCGGGCGGCAGGAAGGGCAGGGCGGTGGCCTGCGCCAGGGCGGGTTCCGCGGCCACCAGGCCAACCCGCCAGCCGGCAAAGCGGCTGGCCAGCACGTGGCCCAGGGCGCGATACAGCGGCACCAGCTTCTGGCGCTCTCCCAGGCGGGTGCCATAGGGCGGATTGACGATAACCAGCCCGGGCGGACCGACGGGCGGTGCCAGGTCGCTGATGGCGCCCTGGCGGAACGCGACATGGTCGCTGACGCCGGCGCGCGCAGCATTGGCGCGGCTCATCTCCACCGCACCTGCATCGCGGTCCAGCCCGTAGCAGCGCGCGGCGGGCGGGCGGCTGCTCGCCACCCCACGCATCTGCTGCCAGGCCGCGGCGTCGAAGCTGGCGAGGTGCTCGAAGGCGAAGGGCCGGGCGCGGCCGGGGTTCAGCCGCGCGGCGATCTCCGCCGCCTCGATGACGAAGGTGCCGGAGCCGCACATCGGGTCCAGCAGCGGTTCCTGGCCGGTGTAGCCGCATTGCTGCAGGAACAACGAGGCCATGGTCTCGCGCATCGGCGCCGGGTTGACGGCCAGCTTGTAGCCGCGCCGGTGCAGCGCCTCGCCGGAGGTGTCGATGCTGATGGTGCAGAGGTCGTGGTCGATGCGAACACGCACCACCACCTCGGCCGCGTCCGACTGTGGCGCGCCGAGCGTCTCGCGGATCGCGGTCTCGATGCGTTGGGCGGCGGCGTCGCTATGGTAGATGCGGGATTTGCTGCACGATGCCTCGACCCGGAACGGCACGTCGGGGCGAAGCACGCTGGCCCAGGGCACCTGGCGGGCGCGGCCATCCAACTGCGCCAGGTGCAGCACGTGGAAGGAGTCCAGCCGCGCCAGGACCCGCCCGGCGCCGCGCAGCCAGAGGTTGGCGCGCCAGACTTCTGGCCAGCCCCCCTTCAGCACGACGCCGCCCGGGACGGCTTTCGGCTGCTTGAACCCCTTGCCGCGCACTTCGGCCGCCAGCAATGCCTCCTGGCCCGGTGCGGCGGCGAGGAAGATCTCGAAATCCTGGGTCGGCGTCATCCCGGCGGCGTGGCGGGGGAGTGTCAAAATGCTATCCTTGGCATGGTTGGGGGGGAGCCGAGGGTAGCACCGATGCTGTCATTCCGCAGCGCGCCATGGCTGGCGGTGTTCATTGCCGCAGCGGAGCCGCGGGTTTGCCGCTTGCTCGGCGGCCGCGGCAAGCGGGAGCTGGTCGTTCGCCTTGCTCGTTGTCATGCAAATGACGCCATTTCGTAACATGCCTGTGCTCCCTGCCTGCTAACCGCTGCCGCCTTGGCGGAGGCGGCTGATGGCGCGGCGGAATGTGTTGTTCATTGTGGTGGACCAGTGGCGCGCGGACTTCGTGCCGAAGCTCGGCGCCGATTTCCTGCGCACGCCGAACCTGGATCGGCTGTGTGCGGAAGGCGTGACCTTCGCCAACCACGTGACCAATGCGGTCCCCTGCGGACCCGCTCGCGCCAGCCTGCTGACCGGGCTGTACCTGATGAACCATCGGGCGGTGCAGAATACCGTGCCGCTGGACGCGCGGCACTTCAACCTGGGCAAGGCGCTGCGCCGCACCGGCTATGACCCCGCGCTGATCGGCTACACCACCACCACGCCGGACCCGCGCAGCACTGGCCCGAAGGACCCGCGCTTCACCCATCTGGGCGAGACGATGGACGGCTTCCGCAACGTCGGCGACTTCGAGCCGACGATGGACGGCTATTTCGGCTGGCTGGCCAACAAGGGCTACAAGCTGCCGGAAAAGCGCGAGGACATCTGGCTGCCGGAAGGCGAGGACGCCGTCCCCGGCGTGACCGACCGCCCCTGCCGCGTGCCAGCGGAACTTTCTGATAGCGCCTACTTCACCGACCGGGCGCTGAGCTACCTGAAGGGCAAGGGCGAGCAGCCCTGGTTCCTGCACCTCGGCTACTACCGGCCGCACCCGCCCTTCATCGCGCCGGCGCCTTACCACGCCATGTACCGCGCCGAGGACATGCCGGCGCCGGTACGCGCGGCGAGCGTGGCGGCGGAAGCGGCGCAGCACCCGCTGCTGGATTTCTACGTCAACGGCATTCCGCAGGGCAGCTTCTTCCACGGTGCTGGCGGCGCCGCCAGCGGGCTGGACGAAGCCGCGGTGCGGCAGATGCGCGCGACCTATGCCGGGCTGATCACCGAGGTGGATGACAACCTCGGCCGCGTCTTCGCGTATCTGGATGAGACCGACCAGTGGAAGGACACGCTGGTCGTCTTCACCAGCGACCACGGCGAGCAGCTGGGCGACCACCATCTGCTCGGCAAGATCGGCTACTTCGACGAAAGCTTCCGCGTGCCGCTGGTGGTCAAGGACCCCGACCACGCCGGCCGCGCCGGCCAGGTGGAGCGCGCGCCGACCGAAGCGGTGGACATCATGCCGACCATCCTCGACTGGCTCGGCGGTGAAATCCCGCGCGCCTGCGACGGTGCCTCGCTGCTGCCCTTCATGGCCGGTGGTGCGCCCAAGGGCTGGCGCGACCTGCTGCATTACGAGTTCGACTTCCGCGACGTGATCTTCAGCAGTGGCCGGCCGGAAGGCGCGCTGGGGCTGGAGATGGACCAGTGCTCGCTCTGCGTCGTGCAGGACGACAAGCACAAGTATGTGCATTTCGCCGCGCTGCCGCCGCTGTTCTTCGACTTGGGCGAGGACCCGGCGCAACTGCGCAACCTGGCGGAAGACCCCGCCTATGCCGTGCTGGTGAAGGAGTACGCGCAGCGTGCCCTTTCCTGGCGGCTGAACCACGCCGAACGAACCCTCACCGCCTATCGCGGCTCGCGCACGGGCCTGGAGAATCGCCGATGAGCAAGCTCAACCGTCGTCAGGTTCTGGCCCTCGGGGCCGCCATGCCGCTGCCCTTGGCAGCGCCCGCGCTGGCGCAGGCGGATACGCGCCCGGTGGTGACCGTGGCGGTGCAGAAGATCAGCAACACCAACTCGCTGGAGCCGCTGCGCGAGCAGAGCAATGTCGGCGAGCGGGTGTTCCTGACCTCGCTGTTCGAGGGGCTGATCGGCCGCAACTACCAGGGCGCCTTGCAGGACGAGGCGATGCTGGCGACCAGCTGGAAGCGGATCGACGACCGCACGGTTGAGTTCTCCCTGCGGCAGGGCGTGAAGTTCCACAATGGCGAGACCATGACCGCCGAGGACGTGGCCTATTCCTTCGGCCCGGAACGCATGTTCGGGCCGGAAGGCATGCGCCCGGATTTGCAGGGCCAGACCATGCGGACCACGGCCGAGATCACCTCGCTGGCCGGCAAGAGCCTGCCGCCGGAAGTGCCGGCCATCGCGCGGCGCATGCTGCCGGCCCTGGAGAAGGTCGAGATCGTCGACCGCCACACGGTGCGCTTCGTCAACCGCACGCCGGATGTGGTGCTGGAAGGCCGGTTGTCGCGCATCGGCAGCGAGATCGTCTCGCGCCGCGGTTTTGAGAGTGCGACGAGCTGGCTGGAATGGGCCCGCAAGCCGGTGACATCAGGCCCGTACAAGGTGCGGGAATTCCGCGCCGACAGCATGCTGATCCTGGACGCGCATGACGAGTACTGGGGCGGCCGCCCGCCGATCAAGGAACTGCGCTTCGTCGAGGTGCCGGAGGTTTCCAGCCGCATCAACGGGCTGCTGAGCGGCCAGTACACCATGGCCACCGACCTGCCGCCGGACCAGATCGAAACCATCGAACGCAACCGCGCCTTCGAGGTCAAGGGCAGCACCATCCTGAACCACCGTATCACGGTGTTCGACAAGAACCACCCGCAGCTGCGCGATGCCCGTGTGCGCCGCGCCTTCACCCACGCGATCGACCGCCAGGCTATTGTGGATGCGCTGTGGGGCGGCCGCACCGCGGTGCCGAAGGGGCTGCAATGGGAGTTCTACGGCCCGATGTACCAGGCTGACTGGAGCGTGCCCAAGTTCGACCAGGCCGAGGCGCGCCGCCTGCTGCGCGAGGCCGGCTACAAGGGCGAGCCGATCCCCTACCGCCTGCTGAACAACTACTACACCAACCAGGTCGCGACCGCGCAGGTGTTGGTGGAGATGTGGCGTGCCGTTGGCCTGAACGTACAGATCGAGATGAAGGAGAACTGGCAGCAGATCTTCGACACCTCCTCCCAGCGCGGCATCCGCGACTGGTCCAACTCGGCGGCGTTCAACGACCCGGTTTCCTCCCTGGTGAACCAGCATGGCCCGAACGGCCAGCAGCAGCAGATGGGCGAGTGGACGAATGAGGAGATGAACCGGCTTTCGGTGGAACTGGAAACCAGCACCGACCGCGCGCGTCGCCGCGCCGTGTTCCGCCGCCTGCTGGAGATCGCCGAGCGCGAAGACCCCGCCTATACCGTGCTGCACCAGAACGCGACCTTCACCGCCAAGCGGCGTGACCTGAAATGGCAGGCGGCGCCCGCTTTCGCGATGGACTTCCGCGCCAAGAACTGGGGCGGCTGATGCGCCTGACCCGTCGCGCCGCGCTGGCCTCCGCGGTGCTGGCCACACCTGCCCTGGCGCAGGCGGACCAGCGGCCGATGCTGACGGTGGCGGTGCAGAAGCTGTCCAACTCCAACACGCTGGAAACGCCGCGCGAACAGTCCAATGTCGGCTTCCGCCTGTCGCCCAGCTATGCCGAGCCGCTGATCGGCAGCGACTGGCAGGGCGACCTCTCGGCGGTGCCGGGGCTGGCCACCGAATGGCGCCGGGTGGATGACCGCACCGTGGAGTTCACGCTGCGCGACGGCGTGCGCTTCCATGACGGCCGCACCATGACGGCCGAAGACGTGGTGTTCAGCTTCACCGAACGCCTGCAGGGCGGCCCAGGCCATGCGGTGCCACCGGAGATTCCGGCGGTGGCCGGCCGCACCTTCCCCGGCTTCGAGCGGATGGAGATCGTGCGGCCCGGCGTGGTGCGCTACGTCAACCGCGTGCCGGATGTGACGCTGGAAGGCCGGCTGGCGCAGAATATCGGCGTGGTGCTGTCGCAGGATGCCTGGGGCCGCAGCGCCAACTGGATGGAATGGGCGCGTCGTCCCATCGGCACCGGGCCGTATCGCGTGGCGGAATATCGCCCCGACCATTCCCTGGTGCTGGAAGCGCATGACGACTACTGGGGCGGCCGGCCGCCGGCGCGGCGCATCCGCTTCCTGGAAGTGGCGGAGGTTTCCAGCCGGGTGAACGGGCTGTTCGCCGGCGAGTTCGACTTTGCCTGCGACATGCCGCCGGACCAGGTGCCGGTGGTGGAGCGCAATGCGCGCTTCGAGGTACTGGGCGCGCCGATCAACAATATCCGCCTGCTGGCCTTCGACCAGACGCATCCGCAACTGGCCAACCCGCTGGTGCGCCGCGCGCTGAGCCATGCGGTGGACCGCCAGGTGATCGTCGAGACACTGTGGGCCGGGCGCACGCGCATCCCGAAGGGGTTGCAGCTGGAGTATTTCAACGAGACCTTCGTCACCGGCTGGGACGTGCCCGCCTACGACCCCGCCGAGGCTCGCCGCCTGCTGCGCCAGGCCAACTACCGTGGCGAGCCGATCCCGTATCGGCTGCTGAACAATTACTACACCAACCAGGTCGCCAATGCGCAGATCATGGTTGAGATGTGGCGCGCGGTCGGCGTCAACGTCGTGGTGGAGATGAAGGAGAACTTCTCCCAGACGGTGGAACGCGGCGCGACGCGCGCGCTGCATGACTGGTCCAGTACCTCGCTGTTTGCCGACCCCGTGTCTGGCCTGGTGCGCAGCCTGGGGCCGCGCGGCGACATGGCGCTGGCCGGCGAATGGCAGAACGCCGAGTTCCACGCGCTGTGCGGTGTGCTGGAGACCTCCACCGACCGGGCCGCGCGCCGCGCCGCGCATCGCCGTATGCTGGAGATTGCCGAACGCGAGGACCCCGCCTGCATGGTGCTGCACCAGGCGGCCAACTTCACCGCCAAGCGGCGGGACATCCAGTGGCGTGCGGCTAAGGCTTGGACCATGGATTTCCGCGCCAGCAATCTGCGGTTCCCCGCGTGACGACGGCGCCGCTGCTGCAACTGGCCGGCCTCAGCATTGCCTTTGGCGGTGCCACGGTGGTGCACGGCATCGACCTTGCCATCGCACCGGGCGAAGCGCTGGGCATGGTCGGCGAAAGCGGCTGCGGCAAGAGCGTGACCTGGCTGGCGGCGCTGGGCCTGCTGCCGGCGAAGGCGCGCGTGGGCGGCAGCGTCAAGCTGGGCGGCGAGGAGATTTTGCACGCCGCGCCGGCCACGCTGGAGCGTGTGCGCGGCGGCCGCGTGGCGATGATCTTCCAGGACCCTGCCAGCGCGCTGAACCCGGTGCATCGGCTGGGCCGCCAGGTGCAGGAAGCGCTGCGGCTGCATCGCGGGCTGGGCGGTGCGTCGGCGCGGGCGGAAGCGAAGCGACTGTTCGACCTGGTCGGCATTCCGGATGCGGCGCGCCGGCTCGACGCCTTTCCGCATGAACTCAGCGGCGGACAGAATCAGCGGGTGATGATCGCCATGGCGCTGGCCGGCCAGCCGGAACTGCTGGTGGCGGATGAGCCGACCACGGCGCTGGACGTGACCATCCAGGCGCAGATTTTGGAACTTTTACAGACGCTGCGGCGAGAGCTAGGCATGGCGCTGGTGCTGATCAGCCACGACCTGGGCGTGGTGGCGGAGGTCTGCGACCGCGTGGCGGTTATGTATGCGGGAAGATTGGTGGAGGAAGCGCCGGCCGCGCGCTTCTTCGCCGGCCCGCGCCACCCCTATGCGCAGGGGCTGATGGCCGCGTTGCCGCCGCTGGACGGCCCGCGTGCGCCCTTGCTGGCTATTCCCGGTGGCGTGCCGGAGCCGGGTGCGCTGCCGGCTGGCTGCGCCTTCGCACCGCGCTGCGCGGCGTCTCAGCCGGCCTGTGAAGCGGCGCCGCCCGTCGCGCAGCTTGTCTCGCCGGACCACGCCGTGGCCTGCCGCCGCGCCAACGAATGGAGCCTGGCGGCATGACCCCGCTGCTGCAGGCGAGCGGCCTGGTACGGCGCTACACCATGCGGCGCGAGCTGCTCGGCCGTCCCGTGGTGGTGCAGGCGGTGGACGGCGTTTCGCTGCACCTGGAACGTGGCCGGACACTGGGGCTGGTAGGGGAAAGCGGCTGCGGCAAGTCCACCACCGGACGCCTGGTGCTGGGGCTGGAGACGCCGGACGAAGGCAGCGTCAGCTTCGCCGGTGCGCCGATGCCTCTGCTGGGCAGCGCGGCCTGGCGCGCCAGCCGCGCGCGCATGCAGATGGTGTATCAGGACCCCTTGGGCGCCCTGGACCGGCGGCTGCCGATTGGCGTGCAGGTGGCGGAACCGGCGGCGATCCATGGCGTGGCGCCGCGCGTGGCGGAATTGCTGGCCGCGGTGGGGCTGCGGCCGGACCAGGCCGTGCAATACCCGCATGAACTCTCGGGCGGCCAGCGGCAGCGCGCGGTGCTGGCGCGCGCCTTGGCGACCGAACCGGAATTGCTGGTTTGCGACGAGCCGATCAGCGCGCTCGACGTCTCGATCCAGGCACAGGTGATGAACCTGCTGGTGGAGTTGCAGCAGCGCTTCGGCATGGCGCTGCTGTTCATCAGCCACGACCTGCGGGCGGTGCGGCAGATGAGCCACCGGGTCGCGGTGATGTATCTTGGCCGCATCGTCGAGGAAGGCGAGCCGGACGCGGTGCTGCATACTCCGGCGCACCCTTATTCCCGCGCGCTGGTCAGCGCCATTCCGCACCCCAGCCGGCGTGGCCAGCCGCGCCAGGTGTTGCAGGGCGACCCGCCGAACCCGGCGGACCGACCTTCCGGCTGCGCCTTTCACCCGCGCTGCCCGGTGGCCGTGGCGCGCTGCGCCGCGGAAGCACCGGTGCTGCGGGCGGTGGGTGCCGGCCGGCGCGTCGCCTGCCATTTGGCGGAGGCGGCCTGATGCTGCGGTTCCTGACGTTGCGCCTGGTGCGCGCGGTGTTGACCATCGCGCTGGTGGTGACCTTCGCCTTCGTGGTGCTGCGGCTTTCCGGCGACCCGGCGTTGCTGATCATGAGTGTGGATGCGCCGCCCGAAGCGGTGGCCGCCTTCCGCAAGGCCTGGGGCCTGGATGAGCCGCTATGGCAGCAATACCTCAGCTATTTCGGCGCCATCGCCAGCGGCGACCTGGGGCGTTCGATGCGCGACGGGCGTGATGCCATCGTACTGGTGGGGGAGCGCATTCCGGCGACGCTGGCGCTGACCGTGCCGGCGCTGCTGATCAAGCTGGGGCTGGGCATTCCCGCCGGCGTCTATGCGGCGCTGCATCGGAATTCCTGGGCGGACAGGTTGGTGATGTTCCTGGCCGTGGCCGGCTTCACCGTGCCGTCCTTCGTACTGGGCTTGCTGCTGGTGCTGGTGTTTGCGGTGCAGTTGGGTTGGCTGCCCTCCGGCGGGCAGGACAGTTGGCGGCATGCGGTGCTGCCGGTCATCACGATGGGCGTCGGCGGTGCCGCGGTGCTGGCGCGCTTTACCCGCAGCGCGATGCTTGAGGTGCTGGGCCAGAGCTACATCCGCACCGCGTCAGCCAAGGGCGTGCCCTGGGCGCAGGTGGTGCGCGGCCATGCGCTGCCGAATGCCGCGATCCCGACCGTGACCATCATCGGCTTCATGGTCGGCAGCCTGATCGCCGGCGCCGTGGTGGTGGAGAGCGTGTTCTCCTGGCCCGGGGTCGGTCGGTTGCTGGTGGTGGCGGTGGCGAACCGCGATTTGGCTGTCGTGCAATGCATCCTGCTGCTGGTCGCCGCCACCATGGTCACCGCCAACCTGGTGGTGGATTTGCTGTATGGCGCGCTGGACCCGCGCCTTCGCCGCGGAGGGTCGCGCTGATGCCGGTCGCGGTACGCGTGGCGCTGGGCTGGCTTGCGTTGATGCTGGCGGTGGCGCTGCTGGCCGATCTCATCATGCCCTACGGCACCACGGCGCTGGACCTGCGCAACCGGCTGGCGCCGCCGGCCTTCATGGGCGGCACCTGGCTGCATCTGCTGGGCACGGATGAACTGGGACGCGACGTGCTGTCGCGGCTCATCGCCTCCATCCGCATGAGCCTGGTCATCGCCTTCGGCGCGACGCTGATCTCGGCCAGCTTCGGCACCACGCTGGGCTTCCTCGCCGCGCATTTCCGCGGCGCGGTGGAGCAGCTGGTCATGGCACTGGCGGACTTCCAGGCGGCCATGCCGTTCCTGATCCTGGCGCTTTCGGTGCTGGCCTTCTTCGGCAATGCGCTGGGGCTGCTGGTGCTGCTGCTGGGGTTGCATGGCTGGGAACGCTATGCGCGCATCGCCCGCGGGTTGGCGGTTTCGGCCGGCGCGCAGGGCTATGCGGCGGCGGTGCGGCAGTTGGGCGCCTCGCCGCTGCGGCTGTATGGCCGCCATGTGCTGCCCAATATCGCCTCCACGCTCATCGTCTCCATGACGCTGGTCTTCCCGGAGGTGATCCTGCTGGAAAGTGGGCTCAGCTTCCTCGGCCTCGGCGTGCAACCGCCGGCGACGTCGCTGGGCAACATGGTCGGCTACGGGCGGGAATACCTGACGCGCGCGCCGTGGATATTGCTGTCGCCGGCCTCGATCATCGTGCTGACCACGCTGTCGGTCTCCCTGGTGGGGGATTGGCTGCGCGACCGGCTGGACCCCACCCTGCGCTGAAGGATACCGCCATGCTGTCGCGTCGTTCACTGCTGGCCGGGGCCGCGCTGCTGCCCGCCCCGGCGCTCGCCCAGGCCGACCAGCGGCCCAGCATCACCGTCGCGGTGCAGGCCATCAGCACCTCCGGCACGCTGGAGCCGATGCGCGAGCAGTCCAACGTCGGCTTCCGGGTGATGCCGAGCTTCGCCGAATGCCTGATCGAGATGGATTGGACGCGCACTCAGCGGCCGCGCCCGGGCTTGGCCACGGCATGGCGCCGCATCGACCACCGCACCGTGGAACTGACGCTGCGCGAGGGCGTGCGCTTCCACGACGGCAGCCTGATGACGGCGGAGGATGTCGCCTTCAGCTTCAGTGCCGCGCGCTTTGGCGGCACCGCGGCGGATGCACGCGGGCTGTTCGTCGGCACCGCGCAGCAGGCCGCCAGCAAGGTGCCGCCGCCGGAGGCCAGCGCCATCTCCCGCGCAGCCTTCCCGGCCTTCGACCGTGTGGAGGTGGTGAACGCCCAGACCGTGCGGTTCCACAACCGCGAACCCGATGTGACGCTGGAAGCGCGGCTGACCCGCACCAGCGGCTGCGTTTTCTCCCGTGCTGGCTTCGAAGCCGCGCCGTCCTGGCTGGAATGGGCGCGCGCACCGGTGGGCAGCGGGCCGTACCGCATCGCCCGCTACCGGCCGAACCAGGACCTGGTGCTGGAAGCGCACGACCAGTATTGGGGCGGCCGCCCGCCGCTGAAGAGCATCCGCTTCATCGAGGTGCCGGACGTGGCGGCGCGGGTCAACGCCCTACGTGCCGGCGATGCCGACTTCGCCTGCGACATGCCGCCCGACCAGATCGGTGAAATCGAGCGCGACCCGCGCCTGGCGGTGCAGGGTGGCCGGATCAACAACATCCGCCTGACCATTTTCGACAAGCACCACCCCGTCCTCGCCAACCCGCTGGTGCGTCGCGCCATGACCCACGCGATCGACCGCCAGGCGATCGTGGATGCGCTCTGGGCCGGTCGTACCGCGGTGCCGAAGGGGCTGCAGCACGAGTTCTATGGCGAGATGTTCCAGGCCGATTGGGCGGCGCCGCGCTTCGACCTGGCCGAGGCGCGCCGGCTGCTGCGTGAGGCCGGCTACAAGGGCGAAGCGGTGCCGTACCAGCTGCTGAACAACTACTACACCAACCAGACCCCGGGCGCGCAGGTGCTGGTAGAGGGCTGGCGCGCGGCGGGCCTGAATGTGCAGATAGAAATGAAGGAGAATTGGGGCCAGATCCTCGGCCGCTTCCCGGGCCGCGGCATCTGCGACAACTCCAACACCGCCGGCTTCGGCGACCCTGTCTCCTCCATGTCGGTCTATGGGCCGGGTGGGCAGACCTGGGAGAGTGGGCAGTGGGAGAACGAGGACGCCAAGGCGGCGCTGGCGACGCTGGCGACCTCGGTGGACCATGCCACGCGGCGTGCCGCCTTCCGCCGCATGCTGGAAATCTGCGAGCGCGACGACCCCGCCTATACCGTGCTGCACCAGAACGCGACCTTCACCGCGCTGCGCAAGGGGCTGCCGTGGCGCGCCTCGCAGTCCTTTGCGATGGATTTCTCCCACCGCAACTGGGGAGCTCAGAGCGGGGTCCGTTGAGGCGGAATCGCCGAAAACGCTGAATCCCGCGATCCTCAATACGCTGGAGCAAGAGTTGTGCGCGAAAGCGAACACAACATGCTCTGGCAGGCTGGTCGCCTGAGGCGCGCTGCTCGAAAGGCGCGGAGCGGCCACTCGGCGGGAGCCCGACCGTCATCCCCGGGGCAATCATCGGTCACGCGGCAATACCTTGCAGGCGCGGATTGACGAACGTGCCGGCGAAAACGACATGTTGCGTGCCGCAAAGGACCGCCCATGACCCCGCGCCCACCGCTGCCGCCCTTCACGCCCGAGACCGCACGCCTGAAGGTGCGCGCCGCCGAGGACGCCTGGAACAGCCGCGACCCCGCCCGCGTGGCGCTGGCCTATACGCCGGACAGCCGCTGGCGCAACCGCGCCGAGGTGTTCGCGGGCCGCGCTGCGATCGAGGCCTTCCTGACCCGCAAATGGGCGGCGGAACAGGAGTACCGGCTGATCAAGGAACTCTGGGCCTGTGCCGAGGACCGCATCGCCGTGCGCTTCGTCTATGAATGGCGCGATGCTGCCGGCGCCTGGTGGCGCAGCCATGGCAATGAGAACTGGCGCTTCGACGCGCTGGGCTACATGGCGGAGCGCCACGCCAGCATCAACGACCAACCGATCACCGAGGCGCAGCGGCTGTTCCGCTGGCCGCAGGGGCCGCGCCCGGCGGACCACCCTGGGTTCAGTGACGTCGCCCTGGCGGCGGGCGCAGCCGGCATCGCCACGCCCTGAACGCCTGCGTCTGCCGCCGCCGCCAGCGCAAAAAAAAGGCCGCGGCGCAGGGGGTTCCCACGCCGCGGCCGGTCTGGATGGGCTAGGCCCGCGCCAGGTTAGACGGAGTAGTACATCTCGAACTCAACCGGGTGCGGCGTGTGCTCGAAACGGTACACTTCCTTCCACTTCAGCTCGATGTAGCTCTCGATCTGGTCCATGCTGAACACGTCGCCGGCCAGCAGGAAGTCATGGTCGGCTTCCAGCGCGCCCAGCGCTTCGCGCAGGCTGCCGCACACCGTCGGGATGTTCTTCAGCTCTTCCGGCGGCAGGTCGTACAGGTCCTTGTCCATCGGGTCGCCCGGGTGGATCTTGTTCTTGATCCCGTCCATCGCGGCCATGGTCAGCGCCGAATACGCCAGGTAGGGGTTCGCGCTGGCGTCCGGGAAGCGGACTTCAACGCGCTTGGCCTTCGGGTTGGTGGTGTACGGAATGCGGCAGGAAGCCGAGCGGTTGCGGGCCGAATAGGCCAGCAGCACCGGTGCCTCGAAGCCCGGGATCAGCCGCTTGTAGCTGTTCGTGCTCGGGTTGGTGAAGGCGTTCAGCGCCTTGGCGTGCTTGATGATACCGCCGATGGCGTAGAGGCACATCTCCGACAGGTCGGCATACTGGTTGCCGGCGAACAGCGGCTTGCCATCCTTCCAGATGGAAAGGTGCGTGTGCATGCCGCTGCCGTTGTCGCCGTAGATCGGCTTCGGCATGAAGGTCGCGGTCTTGCCGTAGCTGTGGGCCACGTTGTGGACGCAGTACTTATAGATCTGCATCTGGTCGGCCATGGTCACCAGCTGGCCGAAACGGGTCCCCAGCTCGTGCTGGCTCTGCGCCACCTCGTGGTGATGCTTCTCGATCGGCAGGCCCATCTCGCCCATGGTCGAGAGCATCTCGGCGCGCAGGTCCACGTCGCCATCGACCGGGGCAACCGGGAAGTAGCCGCCCTTCACGCTGGGGCGGTGGCCCATGTTGCCTTCCGGATAGTCCTTCATGGACGAACCGGGGCCTTCGACGCTGTCGACCTGGTAGGTGCCGAAGTTGCCGCCGGTGCCGAACTTCACGCTGTCGAAGATGAAGAACTCGGCTTCGGCGCCCACCAGCACGGTGTCACCAACGCCCGAGGACGCCACGTAGGCGGCCGCCAGCTTGGCGGTGGCGCGCGGGTCGCGCGAATAGAACTGGCCGGTCGAAGGCTCGATGATGTCGCAGATCAGGATCATCTGCGGCTTGGCCGAGAACGGGTCCATGACCGCCGTCGCCGGGTCCGGCATCAGGATCATGTCGGATTCGTTGATCGCCTTCCAACCGGCAATCGAAGAGCCGTCGAACATGAAGCCGTCGGTGAAGACGTCCTCGTTCACGGTCGAGACGTGCTGCGCGGTGTGCTGCCACTTGCCGCGCGGATCGGTGAACCGCAGGTCCACGTACTCCACACTGTGCTCCTTGATCATTTCCATGACCTTGGAGACGGCATCCTTGTTCGCCATGCTGATCCTGTTCCCCTGGCTGTCCCGCCGGACCCTTGGGGAGGATCCGGCTACAATGCCCCGTTGTTGACCTGGCGGAGGGCCGGGGCCCGGCCTCCGAGGTAGCCGTGCCGCAAAAGCGCGGCGCGTTTCGCCAGCGGCAACCCGAGCCCTAGGCCCCGGCGCCGCCAATCTCCAGCACCGCGTTCACCAGCCTGCGCTGGCGGCGCTGGCGCCGGCAATTCCTTCGGCGGGCAATGGCGACGACCGCGAACCCTCGCGGACGATGCCAGCCCTAAACCGCGTCGTCGCCCCGTTCACCGGTGCGGATGCGGATGACTTCCTGAATCTCCGAGACGAAGATCTTGCCATCGCCAATGCGGCCCGTGCGGGCCGCGGTGGTGATGGCTTCGATGGCGCGCTCGGCGAGGTCATCGCTGCACACCACTTCGATCTTCACCTTGGGTAGGAAATCAACCACGTACTCCGCGCCGCGGTAGAGTTCGGTATGCCCCTTCTGGCGCCCGAAGCCCTTGGCTTCCAGCACCGTCAGGCCCTGCAGGCCTATCTCGTGCAACGCATCCTTCACCTCGTCGAGCTTGAAGGGCTTGATGATGGCCTCGATCTTCTTCATCGGCTCCGCTTTGCCACCGGTGTGACTGTTCGCCCCTGACGTTTCCCTTGCCAGGCCCTCAGGCCAGGCGAGCCGGGAAGGCCGGCTTGATGCTGGGTGTTTTGCACTTCCCGTGCCAGGGGTTCAATCCAGCGTGGACGGGGTTTCCACCGGTATTTTGGAAAAAACAGTCCATACGAGAAGCAAAAAGGCTAAATTTTAGGCAATTTCGGCTTTTCGTTCGCGCCTTACCGCCGCAGCACCGTCCGGGAACCCCGTCGCTTGCGGCAACCCCGCGCCAAACCCATTATACCAGGGCTTAGGGGAACTTCTTGATGCAGCCGCAGAACCACCTGCTTTCGGCCATTGGCACCACCATCTTCACCGTGATGAGCGCGCTGGCGACCGAACACGGCGCCATCAACCTGGGCCAGGGCTTCCCGGACTATGACGGCCCGCCGGACGTGGTGAAGGCCGCCGCCGATGCGCTGCTGGACGGCCGCAACCAATATCCGCCGATGACCGGCCTGCCGGAGCTGCGCGCCGCCGTGGCCAGCCATGCCAAGCGCTTCTACGGCATCGAGGCCGACCCGAATGGCGAGGTCATCGTCACCTCGGGCGCCACGGAAGCCATCACCGCCTGCCTGATGGCGGTGCTGAACCCCGGCGATGAATGCGTGCTGATCGAGCCGCTGTACGACACCTACCTGCCGGTGGTGAAGCTGCTGGGCGCGATCCCGAAGCTGGTGCGGCTGAACCCGCCGGACTGGGCGCTGCCCCGCGCCGAACTGGCCGCCGCCTTCGGCCCCAAGACCAAGGCGATCCTGTTCAACACGCCGATGAACCCCTGCGGCAAGGTGTTCACGCGGGATGAGCTGGAGTTCATCGCCGGCCTGGTGGCCAGGCACGACTGCTACGCGATCTGTGACGAGGTCTATGAGCACCTGGTGTTCGACGGCATGCCGCATATTCCGCTGATGACCCTGCCGGGCATGCGGCAGCGCTGCATGCGGATCGGCAGCGCCGGCAAGACCTTCAGCCTGACGGGGTGGAAGGTGGGCTACATCACCTGCGACCGGTCGCTGGCGCCCAATGTGGCCAAGGCGCACCAGAACCTGACCTTCACCACCGCGCCCAACCTGCAACGCGGCGTGGCGGTGGGGCTGATGAAGGACGACAGCTATTTCCACGGCCTCAGCACCAGCCTGCAGGCCAAGCGGGACCGGCTCGGGGCCGGGCTGAAGAAGCTCGGCTTCGGCGTGCTGGACAGCAAGGGCAGCTACTTCATCACCACGGATTTCCGGCCCTTGGGCTTCAATGGCGACGACGTGGCCTTCTGCCGCACGCTGACCACCGAAGCGAAGGTCACGGCAATTCCGGTCACGGCCTTCTATGAGGGAGCGGACGCCCCCAGCCACTACGCCCGCTTCGCCTTCTGCAAGGCTGACCATCTGCTGGATGAGGCACTGGAGCGCATGCGCGTGTGGTTGGAAGCACGAGGGCAGTTGACGGCAGCCGTCGGCAGAGGGTAACACCCGCGCCCTGTGTGGCGGCCTTAGCTCAGCTGGCAGAGCGTCGGCTTGTGGTGCCGAATGTCACGGGTTCGAGCCCCGTAGGTCGCCCCAGACTTTTCCCTCCCCGATTTCCTCTCCCCCTCAGTCGCTGCCGGCGGCAGGATGCGCAGCATCCAAGGGAGGGTTTCCAAATGCAGTTATCCGTAGCCGGCCGCGCCGCGCTCATCACCGGCGGCTCCAAGGGCCTCGGCCTGGCCATGGCCAAGGCCTTCGCCGAAGCCGGTGGCCATGTCGCCATGGTCGCGCGCGGCACCGAATCGCTGGCCAAGGCGGAAGCCGAAGTGAAGGCCGTGGCGCCGGGCGTGAAGGTCATCGGCATCTCCGCCGACATCAGCACCGCCGTCGGCTGCCAGCAGGCCTTCAAGGCCGCGGCGGACCACATGGGCAAGGTCGATATCCTGATCAACAACGCCGGCACCAGCCAGCGTGGCGCCTTCCTCAACGTCACCGATGAGTTGTGGCAGAACGACCTGGACCTGAAGCTCTTCGCCGCTGTCCGGCTGTCGCGCCTGGCGATTCCGGGCATGACCGAGCGCAAGTGGGGCCGGATCATCAACGTGCTGAACATCGGCGCCAAGGCACCCCCCGGTGAGGGCGCGCCGACCGCCGTCTCCCGCGCTGCCGGCATGGCGCTGACCAAGGTCATCGCCAACGAGGTGGCCAAGCACAACATCCTGGTGAACGCGCTGCTGGTCGGCATCATCGAGAGCGACCAGTGGGTCCGCCGCCACGCGTCGGAGCAGCGCAACATCACCTGGGAAGAATGGAAGGCCGAGATGGGCAAGCCGGTGCCGATGGGCCGCCTCGGCAAGGCCGAGGAGTTCGCCGCCACCGCGCTGTTCATGTGCAGCGAGGCCGGCGGCTACATCACCGGCACCGCGCTCAACGTGGATGGCGGCCGCAGCCCGGTCGTCTGATCCCGCCGGGGCGGTGCCTCAGGTGGCCCGCCCCCGCAGATGCGCCAGCGCGGTGTCGATCCGCACCAGGCTGGCGCCGTCCTGGTTCAGCGCGAAGACGGCGATCCCCGCCTCCTTCCGCGCCACCCGGCCAGTGACCGTGCTGTCGCCGCCTCCTGGCCGCTGCCGGCGGCGGCGCGCAGCACGTCCTGGCTCAGCGTGCCGGTCTGGTCGGCCGCGGCGACCATTTCTTGCATGGCCTGGTCGGTGGCGCGGGCGACGCTTTGCGCCCTGGTGGCTATCTCCTGCGTCGCGCGGCCCTGTTCATCCATCACCTGGGCAATGCCTGAAGCGATTTCCTCCACTCGCCGCACCGTGTGGACGATGCTACCGATGGCCTCGCAGGCTTGGTCGGTGGAGCCCTGCACCGCGGCGATCTTGCCGGCGATATCCGCGGTGGCGCGGGCGGTCAGCGCTGTCAGGTTCTTGACCTCTCCGGCGACCACGGCGAAGCCCTTGCCAACATCTCCGGCGCGGGCGGTCTCGATCGCCGCGTTCAGCGCCAGCAGGTTGGTGCGGCCGGCGACATCCTCGATCAGCCGCACCACGGCGCCGATCTCCCGCGCATGGCCGCTCAGGCCGTCGGGTCTGTGCGGTTGACTGCGCCAGCGGCCGGGCGATGCCTTGCGCCAGCAGCATGGCCAGTAGGCCGACGAGGACCGCCGCGCCCAGTGCCTCCCCGCCCGCGACCAGCCAGATCCGGCGCTGCGCCGCGCAGGTCGGCCACATACAAGCCGGAGCCCACCACCCAGCCCCAGGGGGCGAAGGCGCGGACAAAGGATAGCCTTGCCCCCGGTTCCTGCGCCCCGGGCGCGGCCAGAGGTAGCTGACCACATCGCCTTCCGGCTTTGCCTGCGCCGCCGCCACGAAGGCGCGGAACAGCTGGAAACCTTGGGGGTCGGCCATCCCGCCGATATCCGTGCCGTGCAGGTCCGACCGGAACGGGTGCATCACCATCCGCGGCTGGTGGTCGTTCACCCAGACGTATTCCTGGCCCTGGTAGCGCAGCGTCCGCAGCGCGGCCAGGGCGGTCCGCTGGCCCTGTTCCAGCGTGGCGCGGCCGGCCTTGACCTCGGCTTCCTGCCTGGCGGCGATGCCGATGGCGCTGTCCACCACGGCCCGCAGCAGCGTGGCCCGCTCAGTTTACATCTGGCTGGAGCGGCCGAAGGCGGAGACCACGGCCAGGGCCAGGGCCAGGGCCAGCAGCGTGATGCCATGGATGCGAAGCGCGATGGGCAGGCGACGGAGCATTCAGGGGCCTTGTCTGGGTTCAGCCCAGGATGCCCAGCGGTCCATGAAGTATCACTGAAGGATGCCGCTGGACCCCGGGGCCGC
Organism: Acetobacteraceae bacterium; assembly: GCA_947371015.1. Taxonomy (GTDB): domain Bacteria; phylum Pseudomonadota; class Alphaproteobacteria; order Acetobacterales; family Acetobacteraceae; genus CAIMOR01. Next base: position 24,679 of record CANBNK010000020.1, read on the forward strand.
ACCCCCATATGCCCAGGCGATGGAATGGCAGGCCCCCGCCGTGGTGCTCGGCATCCGCCCCTATGGCGAATCTGGTGCCCTGGTATCGCTGTTGACCGAAGCCCATGGCCGCCATGCCGGCCTGGCCAAGGGTGGGGCGAGCCGCGCCCAGGCGCCGGTATGGCAGCCCGGCAACCTGGTGGAGGCCCGCTGGGTCGGCCGGCTGGCCGACCAGCTCGGTGCCGTTTCCGCCGAAATGGTGCATCCCGCCGCCGCGCTGGCCATGGCGGACCCGATGGCGCTGGCGCTGCTCTCGGCGGCCTGCGCGCTGGCGGAGACCGCGCTGCCGGATCGCCAGCCGCACCCCCGCTGCTTCCACGGCCTGGTTGCCCTGCTGGCGCGGCTGCCCGGCGGGGCGCTGAGGCTGCTGCCCGACTACATCCGCTGGGAAGCGCTGCTGCTGGAGGAAATCGGCTATGGCCTGGACCTTTCGGCCTGCGCGTTGACCGGCACGGCCGAGGACCTGGCCTGGGTCTCCCCCCGCACCGGCCGGGCGGTGTCGGCGGCAGCCGGGGAGCCCTGGCGCGACCGGCTGCTGCCGCTGCCCGCCTTCCTGCTGGCTGAGGACAGGGCCGGCGCGAACGACCCCTCGGGGCCGCGCGACTGGCTTGCGGGGCTGCGGCTGACTGGCCATTTTTTGGGACGTAATGCCTATGAAAACCAGAACAAAGCGCTACCTCAGGGTCGCATGATGCTGCTAGATAGGGTGGCTGGGCTGGCGGCTGACTCTGTGCGAGGAATAGATGCCTGACGATATCATGACGACGCCAGAAGGCGGTGAGATCCGCGACACCCGCCTGGCCGACGCGCTGGGCGAGCGCTACCTGGCCTATGCCATGTCCACCATCACCTCGCGCTCCCTGCCGGATGTGCGGGACGGGCTGAAGCCGGTGCACCGGCGGCTGCTCTGGGCAATGCACCAGCTGAAGCTGGACCCCGATGCCGGCTTCAAGAAATGTGCCCGCATCGTCGGCGACGTCATGGGCAAGTACCACCCGCACGGCGACAGCAGCATCTATGAGGCCCTGGTCCGCCAGGCGCAGGACTTCGCCGCCCGCTATCCCCTCGTGGATGGCCAGGGCAATTTCGGCAATATCGACGGCGATAACGCCGCGGCCATGCGCTACACCGAAGCCCGGCTGACCGATGTCGCCCAGGCCATGCTCCAGGGCATCGACGAGAACACCGTCGATTTCCGCGCCACCTATGATGGCGAGGAAAGTGAGCCGGTGGTGCTGCCGGCGGCTTTCCCGAACCTGCTGGCCAATGGCGCGTCCGGCATCGCGGTCGGCATGGCCACGTCCATTCCGCCGCACAATGCCGGGGAGCTTTGCGGCGCCGCGCTGGAGTTGATCCGCAACCCCGCCGCCACCGTGGATGACCTGCTGCAGTACATCCCCGGTCCGGACTTCCCGACCGGCGGCATATTGGTCGAGCCCAAGGCGGCGATCCGGGAGGCCTATGAGACCGGCCGCGGCGGCTTCCGCATGCGCGCCCGCTGGCACAAGGAAGATGCCAAGCTCGGCACCTGGCGCATCATCGTCACCGAAATCCCCTACCAGGTGCAGAAGTCCAAGCTGATCGAGCAGATCGCCCTGCTGCTGGACGAGAAGAAGCTGCCGCTGCTGGCCGACATCCGCGACGAGAGCACCGACGTCATCCGCCTGGTGATCGAGCCGAAATCCCGCACCGTGGACCCCGCGGTGCTGATGGAGACGATGTTCCGCGCCACCCAGCTGGAAAGCCGGTTCAGCCTGAACATGAACGTGCTGGATGCCGACCGCACTCCCCGGGTGATGGGGCTGAAGGAGGTGCTGCGCTGCTGGCTGGACCACCGCCACGTGGTGCTGGTGCGCCGCACCGAGCACCGGCTGGCCGCCATCGCCCGGCGGCTGGAGATCCTCGACGGCTACCTCGTCGTCTATCTCAACCTGGACGAGGTGATCCGCATCGTCCGTGAGGAGGACAAGCCGAAGGAAGCCCTGATGGCCACCTTCGATTTGTCCGAAACCCAGGCGAACGCGATCCTGGACATGCGGCTGCGGGCGCTCCGCAAGCTGGAAGAGATGGAAATCCGCAAGGAACACCGGAAGCTCTCGGCGGAGCAGAAGGCGTTGCAGGGGCTGATGGGCAGCGACAGCAAGCGCTGGGCCGCCATTTCGTCCGAAATCGAGGAAACCCGGAAGAAGTTCGGCGACGGCGCGCTGGGCAACCGCCGCACCGAGGCCGGGGCGCTGCTGCCGGCGGTGCTGATCGACGAGGCCAGCTTCGTCGAGCGCGAGCCGATCACGGTGATTTTGTCCGAAAAGGGCTGGGTCCGCGCCCAGAAGGGCCACATCGCCGAAGATGCCGAGCTGCGCTTCAAGGAAGGTGACAGCCTGCACACCTGGCTGCACGCCGAAACCACCGACCGGATCATCCTGTTTGCCAGCAACGGCAAGGCCTACACGCTGAAGGCCGACACCATCCCGCGCGGCCGCGGCGACGGCCAACCGGTGCGGCTGCTGCTGGATATCGGCACCGAGGACGGCATCCTGACCGCGCATGTCCACAAGGATGCCACGCGCTTCCTGGTCGCCAGCGAGGACGGCAAGGGTTTCCTGGTCAAGGGCGAGGAGATGCTGGCCGAGAAGCGCACCGGCAAGCAGGTGCTGGCGCTGGAGCCGGGCAAGCGCGCCATGCTCTGCGTCCCCGCCGAGGGCGACACCGTCGCGGTCATTGGCAGCAACCGCAAGCTGCTGGTCTTCCCGGCCGAGCAGCTCCCAGAAATGACCCGCGGCAAGGGCGTGCAGTTGCAGACCTACCGTGACGGCGGGCTGTCGGACGTGCAGGTGTTCGACCGCAAGGTGGGGCTGCGCTGGAAGTATGGCGGCGGGGCCAGGCTGGAAACCGACCTGCGGGAATGGCGCGGCAACCGCGCCGGCGCCGGCAAGCAGCCGCCGCAGGGCTTTCCGCGCACCAATCGGTTCGAGGGCTGATGGCGCCGACGGCCCGGCTTCGGCAAATCGAGCCGCCGACCGGGCCTGCGGGCTATTTGTCCGAAACCAGCGTTGGCTCAACCCACCGTCGCGGGGATGATCGCGGCGGCTTCCAGCGCGGGGTCGCCATCGGCCAACTCCCGCCAGGCGCCGCCCATCAGCACTTCACTCGGGCGGAAGCGCGCCTTGTAGGCCATCTTCCGGCTCTCCGGCACCCAATAGCCCAGATAGACATAGGGCAGCCCCAGCGCGCGGGCGCGTTCCACCAGCCACAGGATGGCCCAGGACCCCAGCGAGCGGCGCGTGTCTTCCGGCACGAAGAAGCTATAGACGGCGGAAAGCCCGTCCCCCAGCCAATCGGTCAGGCAGGCGCCCAGCAGCTTGTCGTCGGCGCTGCGGAACTCGACCACGCCGGTCGTGATCGGCGTATCCTCGACCATGGCGCGGTAGTCGTAGAAGCCCATGGCCGCCATGTCGCCGTCGCCATGCCGGGCGCGCTGATAGCGCTGGAACAGGGCGAATTGCTCGGCCGTGGCGCGGGCCGGCATCTCGAAGCTGTGGACGTCTGCGTTCAGCTTGGCCAGCTTGCGCTGCGCCCGGTTCGGCTCGAAGGCGTTGACCCGGATGCGAATGGGAATGCAGGCCGAGCAACCGGGGCAGACCGGTGAGTACGCAATGTTGTGGCTGCGGCGGAAGCCGGCTCGGGACAGCCGGTCATGCAGCACCTCGGCGTCGGGTCCGGTCAGTTCGGTCACGATCTTCCGCTCGGTCCGGCCTGCCACGTAAGGGCAGGGCAGCGGTGCCGTGGTGTAGAAGAACTGCGGGCGGCGGTTGGGGCGTTGCAGCATCGGTAGCGCCTAGTCTCGGGGCCTTGGGCTGGATAAGCAACCGCTCGCTTGCGTCGGCGTTCCGTGTCGGCGATTTCGTGCTTCAGGGCAGCAGGGTCAAGCGGCCCGACACGCTCGCGGGCTCCCGGGTCAGGCGCAACGGTTCACCGTCGCGCCAGGGCAGCAGCAGGTCGCTCCAGTGGCGGGACAGCGGGTTGCCGGACTGGCCGGTGGCGATGATGGCCAGGGTCGCGTCGGTGTCGCCCAGGTCCGCCACCAGCCGCAGGCCAGCGCCATGGACGTGTTGGAACGCCGCCAGCCCCTCGCCACCGCGCAACCCGCCGCGATTGACGGTCTGCCCGTCGCCGGCGGTGGCCGCTTCCAGCCGCGCCAGCCGACCGAGCAGCGGGATGCCGCGCAGCAGCGGATGCTCGAACCGCGCCAGGTGCACCTCGCCCCAGCGCCAGGCGGCGGGGTCGCGGCCGGTCTCGGCCTGCACCGCGGCGACGGCTTCGGCCAGGGCGCGGCCGGCCAGGGCGGCGCAATCGCCGCGGCACCAGCGTGCCGCCAGCTCCGGCCGCTGCATCAGCGCCCCGGCGAACTCGGCCGGATATCCCCAGCGACCCTCCGGCGCGCCGCCGGCGGCCTGGGCCAGGCGCTGGAAGTGCTGGAGCCAGGCGTTGAAGATCACCGGCTGCGGCAGCGGCGCGGCGATATCGCCGTCCCACGCCAGCAGCAGGTCCAGCGCCACCGCGACAGCGCCGGCCGGGCGCGGCATCCGCCGCAGCAGCCCGCCCTCGGCCACCGCCTGCCGCGCCAGCAGGCTGGTGCTGTCCATCTGCATTGCCATCATGTCGGCGGCATTCAGCCGGCCATCCTGGCCCAGCCTTTCGCCGATGCGCTGGAAGCGCCACGGGCCGAACCAGTCGCGCCCCATGAACACCGGAAAGTTGGCGGGCGCGGTGCGGTTGTTGCCATTGGCGATGACCTGGCTGGCCGGATTCTCGGTGGCGGGCAGGGCGTCGGGCGCGGCCCAGCCGGTCCAGTCGTGGCTGCCGTCATGGCCGGGCGCGGGCAGGCTGCCGTCGCCGGCGCGGCGCAGCGGCACCCGGCCGGTGGTGTACAGCCCGATGCCACCCGCGGCGTCCGCCACGATCATGTTCTGCACCGGGCTGGAAATGGCGGCGGCGGCGGTGCGGGCCTCGGCCAGGTTCTGCGCCCGGTTCAGCGCCAGCAGGCCGGCGGCGGCGGTGTCATCGGGCGCCAGGTTGGCGGCGGAGAGCGCCAGGATGCGACCGCCAGGCACGTCATCCAGGTCCGAGACGACCGGGCCGTGCCGGGTTTCCCGCACCCGCAGTTCCACCGCTTCGGCACCGCGCACCAGGATCCGTTCCTCCGCCACCTGGAACGGCTGTGGGCCGTTGGGCGTGGCGTACCCGTCGGCGCCGACGGGTCGTTCGACGAACAGGTCCTGCACGTCGGCGCCGTTGTTGGTGAAGCCCCAGGCCAAGCGCTCGTTCCGGCCGACCACGATGAACGGCACGCCGGGGCTGGTGGCGCCCGCGAGCATCCGGCCGCCGGGCAGGTCGATGCGGGCCAGGTACCACAGGATCGGCGCCTGGAAGCCGAGGTGCGGGTCGTTCGCCAGCAGCGGCCGGCCACTGGCGGAGCGCGCACCAGCCACCGCCCAGGAGTTGCTCGCCGAGGGCGGCAGGGTGAAGGGTTCCGGGAAGCGCGGCAGCAGCGCCGCCAGGCGGGTCAGTTGCGCGGCCGGCAGGGCGCCCTGGCGCTGCTCCGGCGTGGCCTCGGTGGCGGGCGCGGGCGGCGTTGGCAGGGGTGCGGCGAATGGCCAGTCGGGCCGGCCGGGCGAGGTCTCGGCCGGCCACAGGTCGGCGATGCGGTCCGCTGGCAGCGCCGTGGCCAGGCGCGCGCGCTCAAGCTCCTCGCGCCAATTGCCGGACAGCCACAGCCCCATGACCTTGCCCCAGAGCAGTGAATGCTCCGAAAGCCAGGGTTCCGGCTTGCCCAGCAACAGGAATTCGGGGGCGGCGAAGCGGCCGCGCGCCTCGATCCAGGCATTCACGCCGGCGGCATAGGCCGAGAGCACGGCGCGGGTCTCATCATCCAGCGCCGTCAGGTCGGCCTCGGCGCGGCGGGCCAGGCCGAGGGTGCGGACGAAGCGGTCGTTCCGCAGCAGCGCCGGGCCGGCGATCTCGGCCAGGCGGCCGGCGGCGCCACGGCGCATCAACTCCATCTGGAACATGCGGTCGCGGGCGTGCAGCCAGCCGAGCGCGGCGTAGCCGTCCCGCAGCGTGGCGGCCCGGATGCGGGGCACGCCGTGCTGGTCCAGCGAAATCTCGACCGGGGCGGAAAGCCCGGGGATATTGGCGCGTTGGTCGTCGGGCGGCACCGTGCGCCACAGCGCATAGCCGGCACCGACCAGCGCCAGCACCAGCAGCACCGGCAGCGCCAGCAACAGCGCCAGCCAACGGCGCGAGCCCTGGCGCAGCCGGCGCGGTGGCCGGTAGCGGCCCATGCTGTTCATGCTCATGACCGCGCCCACCGCAGCGCGCGGTTGGCGTACCGCGAACGAGGGCGGGGTGGAATCAGCATGCCGGTTTCCGAAGTGTTGTAGGGCGCCAGTTTGCCGCAGAATCGCAGGCGGCGTCCATGGCGGCGGGGTGCCCCGCCGCCACGCCCCGAGGGCAGTTGACCGCCGCCCGAGGCTTCAGGCCATGTTCACCATGCCCGCGGGCGCAGGCCCGCACGAACGTGGCCTCAGGCCATGTTCACCATAATCGTCTTCTTGTGGGTGAAGTGCTCCAGCATGGCTTCCAGGCTGGCTTCCTTGCCCAGGCCGCTGGACTTCACGCCGCCGTAGGACAGGTTGGCCTGCACCACCAGGTTCTGGTTGATCTGCACCAGACCGGCTTCCAGCCGATGCGCCAGGTCCAGGCCCACCTTCAGGTTGTTGGTCCACAGGCTGGCGGCCAGGCCGTAGTCGCTGTCATTCGCCTCGGCCAGCACCGCTTCGGCGTCGTCGAAGGGCTGCATGACCGTGACCGGCCCGAAGATTTCCTCGCGCACCAGGCGGCTGGAGGCATCGAGGCCGGTGAAGATGACCGGGCGCAGGAACAGGCCCTTCTTCAGCGCGGGGTCGGACGGCATGGCCGAGCAGACATGCGCGGTGGCGCCGGCCGTCTTCGTGCCCTCGTCGATGAAGCCCTGCACCTTGGCGAACTGGTCGTGGCTGATGATGGTGCCGATGTCGGTCTTCTCGTCCAGCGGGTCGCCCATCACCATGGTGTCCACCGCCTTCTTCATCTCGGCCACGAAGGCGTCGAAGATCGGGCGTTCCACATAGATGCGGCTGGCCGCCGTGCAGCTTTGGCCCTGGCGGGTGAAGCGCATGGAGGTGAGGGCGCCGCTGACCGTTTTCGCGAAGTCGCAGTCAGCGAAGACGATCATCGGCGACTTGCCGCCGAGTTCCAGCGTCACCGGGATCAGCTTGTTGGCAGCGGCGCGGGCGACGATCTTGCCGGTCTCGACGCTGCCGGTGAACGTCACCTTGCGGACCAGCTTGTGCTCGACGAGCGGCGCGCCGCATTCCGGGCCGAAGCCGGACAGCATGTTGAACACGCCGGGCGGCAGGATGCGGTTCATCAGCTCGCAGATACGCAGCACGGCCAGCGGCGCTTCCTCGGCGGACTTCACCACCACGCTGTTGCCGGCCACCAAAGCGGGCGCCACCTTCAGCGTCATCAGCAGCATCGGCACGTTCCAGGGGATGATGGCCCCGACCACGCCGAGGGGTTCACGCACCGTCACGCTGAGCACGTTGGGCGCAAAGGGGACGCTCTCGCCCTTCAACTCGCTGCCCAGGCCGCCGAAGAACTCCAGGATATCAGCGACGGTATTGGCTTCCACGCGGCTTTCGGTGCGCAGCGCCTTGCCGGTTTCCAGCGCGATCAGCTTGGCGAGTTCTTCGACATGCTCACGGATGACGGCCGCGCAGGCATGCACCAGGGCGCCGCGCTTGCGGGCGGGCATCTTGGCCCAGGCCTTCTGCGCCTCGGCGGCGTTCTGCACGGCGGCGTCCACGTCGCTGGCGTCACCCTCGGCGGTGCGGGCCACCTCGGCGCCGGTGGCCGGGTTGACCACGGCGAAGGTCTTGCCGCTGCGGGAGGGGACGTAGCCGCCGCCGATGAAGTGGTAGCCGGACATCGACTTCGCCAGCGCGAAGGGGTCCAGCGTCGGGGCGGTGGGGGTGGGGTGAGGGCGGTCGAGCATGGCAATCTCCCGGAAGGGCGGGGAAAATGCCCCTGGGCCGGGCAAAGGGCAAGCGACCGGCGCACCGCGCGCCTCTCTCCGGGTTGCCGCGCCGAAACCCGCCGAGTAAGCACAAGGCGTTCCAAGGAGACGGCAGATGTCCAACCCGCCAGCCGGCCCACTCTCGGGCCTTCGCGTCCTCGATCTGACCCGCGTCCTCGCCGGGCCGACCTGCACCCAGATGCTGGGTGACCTGGGCGCCGAGGTCATCAAGATCGAACGCCCCGAGGCCGGCGACGACACCCGCGGCTTTGCCCCGCCGTTCTGGCCGGAGACGAAGGAGAGCGCCTACTTCCTGGGCGTGAACCGCAACAAGAAGTCGGTCACGGTGGATATCGCCAGCAAGGCGGGCCAGGACATCATCCTGAAGCTGCTGGCCAGCTGCGACATGCTGGTGGAGAACTTCAAGGTTGGCGCCCTGGCGAAGTACGGCCTGGGGTGGGAGCAACTCTCAAAGCAGTTTCCGAAGCTGATCTATTGCTCCATCACCGGCTTCGGCCAGACCGGCCCCTACGCGCCGCGCCCGGGCTATGACGCGCTGATCCAGGCCATGGGTGGCGTGATGAGCCTGACCGGCGAGCCGAATGGCAGCCCGCAGAAGGTCGGCGTGCCCGTGGCCGACCTGTTCGCGGGGCTGTATGGCTGCATCGGCATTCTGGCGGCGCTGAACCACCGGCACGCGACCGGCCTGGGCCAGCAGGTGGATATCGGCATGCTGGATACGCATGTCGCCTGGCTGGCGAACCAGGGCATGAACTACCTGGCCACCGGCGAGAACCCGGCGCGCCTGGGCAACCAGCACCCGAACATTGCGCCCTACCAGGAATTCCCGACCAAGGACGGCTACATCATCCTGGCCGTCGGCAACGACCCGACCTTCGAGCGTTTCTGCAAGGCCTTCGGCCAGGAGCACCTGCTGGAAGACCCGCGCTTCGCCACCAACCCGATCCGCGTGGCCAACCGGGACCTGGTGACCGCGACGCTGACGCCGGTGATGCAGAGCCGCACCACCACCGAATGGGTCGGCCTGCTGGAAGCACAGAAGATCGGCTGCGGCCCGATCAACACGCTGAAGGAGGTCTTCGCCGACCCGCACGTGATCGCGCGCAATATGACCGTGGAGTTCGACCACGCCAGCGGCGAGCGGATAAAAGTGATCGCCAACCCGGTGAAGCTGAGCGCGACGCCGCCGAGCTACCGCAGCGCGCCGCCGACGCTGGGCCAGCACAATGCGGAAGTGCTGGGCGGCATGCTGGGCATGAGCGAGGCCGAGGTGGCGGCGTTGAAGGACAAAGGCGTCATCTGATGCCGGAGCCGCGCCTTGGTAAGCTGCGCTGGCTCTCGCCGCTTGGCTATCTCGGCCTGGCCTGGTGGGAGTGGGGCCCGGCCGAGGGCGCGCCCGTGGTTTGCGTGCACGGCCTGACCCGCAATGGCCGTGACTTCGACGTGCTGGCGGCGGCGCTGGCGGCACAGGGCAGGCGGGTGATCTGCCCGGACCTGCCCGGCCGGGGCGGCAGCGACCGGCTGGCCAACCCGGCGCTGTACCAGCCGCCCACCTACATCCAGGCGCTGTCGCATCTGCTGGCGCGGTTGGTGCAGCCGGTGGACTGGGTCGGCACCTCGTTGGGCGGCATCTGCGGCATGGGCGTGGCCGCCACGCCGGGCAATGCGGTGCGGCGGCTGGTGCTGAACGATGTCGGCAGCTTCATCCCCAAGGCGGCGCTGGCGCGCATCCGCGACTATGTCGGCACCGATGGCAGCTTCGCCGACCTGGGGGCGGTGGAACGCCACCTGCGCCTGGTGCACGCCAATTTCGGTGCGCTGACGGACGGCCAGTGGGCCGAGATGGCGCGGCATTCCGCGGTACAGGGGCCGGAAGGTTGGCGGCTGCACTACGACCCGGCGATAGCCGTGCCGATCCGCGCCGCCGAGCCGGCCGATGTGGACATGGCGCTGTACTGGAACGCCGTGCAGGCACCGACGCTGGTGCTGCGCGGCGCCGAGAGCGACCTGCTGTTGGCGGACACCGCGGCCCAGATGGCGACGAAGCCGGTCGTGCGGGTCGAGACCATCCCTGGCTGCGGCCACGCGCCGGCCCTGATGGAGCCGGCGCAGGTCAAGCTGGTGCTCGACTTCCTCAGCTGAAGCTGTAGAGCCGCGCCGGGTTGTCCACCAATATGGCTTGGCGCTGCGCTGCATCGGGCGCCCATTCACCCAGCAGGTTCATCAGGTGGCCGTCATCGGGCACCTGTTCCGGCGTGTGCAGCGAAGGGTGCGGCCAGTCCGTGCCCCAGACGCAGCGCTCCGGCGCCGCTGCGATCATGGCCTGCGCCATCGCCTTCACATCGGCATAGGGGTGGCCGGTGGAGGAGCGGTAGCCGCACAGCTTCGCCCAGGCGCCACCCTTCAGCAGGCGGATGAACGCGGCGAAGGCTTCGCTGTTCTCGCCGCCGTCGCGCGTTTGGATGCCGGCCATGTGGTCGATGACGACCGGCAGGCCCAGTTTCGGCAACACGTGTTCCAGCGCCAAAATCTGCTCGGCATGGCAGTAGAACTGCAGGTGCCAGCCGAGCGGACGCAGCTTGGCGGCCAGGGCCTCCAGCTGCTCCAGCGGCGTGCCGTTGCCGGACACGGCGTTGAACCGCACGCCGCAGGCGCCGCGCTTGCCCATGGCGGCCAGCTCGGCCGAGGTGACGTTGTTGTCCACCACGACAACGGCGCGGGCGCGATGCAGGCCCAGCGCCTCGGTCGCGTCCAGCGTCACCGCGTTGTCGGTGCCATAGATGCTCGGCTGCACGATGACGGTGCGGCCGATGCCGACCTGGGCGCACATCGCGTCGTACATAGCGACCGTCGCCTCGGGCGGGGTGTAGCCGCGGCCCGGCGAGAGCGGGTAGCGGTCGAACGGACCGAAGATGTGCATGTGGCAGTCGGTGGTGTGGGCCGGCGGCCACCAGTTGGGGCGGCTGGTGATATCGCGCGGGCCGGGGCAGGGGCGGGTCATGCTGGTGTTCCGTTCTTCAACCGGCCTTGATTTCGCGCACCGGCTTGCTGTCCAGGTAGCCCTGGATATTGGCCACCGCGTCGCGGAAATAGACGCGATAGTTCTCCTCGCTGACATAGCCCAGATGCGGCGTCAGCACGGTGTTGGGCGCCGCGAGAATCGGATGCGTCGGCGGCAGCGGCTCGATATCGAAAACGTCCAGCCCGGCGCCGGCGATGCGGCCTTCGCGCAGCGCGCCGATCAGCGCTTCCTGGTCGATCAACGGACCGCGGCTGGTGTTGACGATGAAGGCGGTGGGCTTCATCCGCGCCAGGTCGCCAGCGCCGACGATGCCGCGCGAGCGGTCGCTAAGTACCAGGTGCAGGGTCAGTACATCGGCCTGGGCCAGCAACTCCTCCTTGCTGACCAGCTTCGCGCCGCCGGCGGCGGCCTTCTCGGCGGTCAGGTTCTGGCTCCAGGCGATGATGTTCATCCCCAGCGCCGCGCCCACCTTGGCCACGCGGCTGCCAAGGTTGCCGAGGCCCATGACGCCGAGCGTCTTGCCCTCCAGCGTATTGCCCAGGTTGAGCTGCCACTGGCCCGCGCGAAGCTGCGTTTCCGACTTCGCCAGGTCGCGGGCCAGGTTGAGGATCAGGCCCCAGGTGATCTCCACCGTCGGCGCGCCGAAGCCGCCGGTGCCGCAGACGGTGATGCCGCGCGCGGCGCAGGCGGCGATGTCCAGGCTGGCGTTGCGCATGCCCGTGGTCATGATGAGCTTGAGGTTCGGCAGCCGGGCGATCAGCGCGGCCGGGAAGGGCGTGCGTTCGCGCATCATCAGGATGGCGTCGAAGGATTCCAGGCGCGCGACCAGCGCTTCGCGGTCGGTGATAGTATCGCGGAAGACCTGAATGCTCAGGTCGCCGGGCAGACTGCCCCAGGGGCCGAGCTTCAGGGTCATGCCCTGGTAGTCGTCGAGGATGGCGAGGCGGTGCAGCTTGGGCATTGGGGCGTTCCTTTGTTGGGCTAGCGTCTGATCGTCGCCGGTGGAACCACCGGCGGCGTGAATCAGCCACTGAAACAAAAGCCTGGAGACTGTCAGGCGCTTCGATCTGCGCCTGACAGACTCTGGGCCAGCACGCGGGCGGCGGCTTCGCGCAGCTTCAGCGGCACGGGTACGGTGCGGGACTGGTCGGCCTTGTCCACATAGACATGAATGAAATGGGCCTCGGCGCTGGCCTGGTCCTCCGCATTGCGGAACACGCCGAGTTCATAGCGGATGGAGCTGTTGCCGAGCCTGGTAACACGGAGGCCGCAGGTGATCTCGTCCGGGTAGCTGACCGGCGCGAAGTAGCGGCATTGCGTTTCCACCACCAGGCCGACAGCGGGCACCGCGTCCAGGTTCAGCGTGCGGTCGCCGTACATGCCGGCCTGCAGCAGGAACTCGGCCACGGCCGTGTCGATCCAGCTGTAGTAGACTACGTTGTTGACGTGGCCGAAGACGTCGTTGTCCATCCAGCGCGTGGGCATGCTGGTGAACCAGCGGTAGTCGGCGCGGGTGCCGATGGGCTGCTTTCCGCTCATGGGTTGCGCCTCCGGTGCACGCTACGCGCCCTGCGACGCGGCGCGACCGGTCAGCGCGTCGTCCACCAGGCTGTCGTCCACGCAATCCCCATAGGCCGGAATGTGGGTCATGGCGCCGGAGGAGACCATCGCCTCGCCCAGCCGCTGCTGCGCGGCGCGCGGGAAGTGCGGCGTTGCCGGCCACAGGCCGAGGCCCTGGTAGCGGCTGATGGCGCGCACGCGCAGCGCCAGCGGCACGTCCGGGAAGCGCGGCGCGATGGCGTCGGCGATGCGCTCGGCCGGCCACTCGTTCATCAGCTTGAGGGAGGCCGCCATGGCGCGGACCATGCCCAGCAGTGCCGGGCGCTTGGCCGCGATCAACGCTTCGGTCGAATAGAACGCGGTATAGGCAGTGGGGCCGCGGCTGGCCTGGGCGTGCCAGACGCTGCCACCTGCGGCCTCAAGCTGCGCAGCATAGGGCTCGAAGCACTGCACCACGTCCAGCTCGCCGGTCAGCACCGCGGCGGCGTTGTCGGCCATGGAGGGGCCGCGGCAGCCGGGCAGGGTGGTGGGGTCCAGCCCCAGGCGGCGCAGATCGTCATGCAGGCACCAGACCGGGGTGGGTACCTCCGAGACCTGGCCGAGCTTGAGCGCTGGCAGGTCGCGCAGGGTGAACCCTGGGTGAGCGTCGCGGCCTACCAGCAAAAAGGGGTCCTTCATCACCACGGCGCAGAAGCTGCGCAGCGTGCAGGAGGGGTCCTGGCTGCGGAGCAGCATCGGGCGCATCGGGCCGGACCAGGCCAGGTCGGCTTCCCCGGCCAGCAGCTTCTGGCAGGCCAGGTCGGTACTCCCAGCGGTCACCATGGACAGCGCCAGCCCCTCGGCGGCGAACAGCCCCCGGGCCTCGGCCAGGTAGAACGGCGCGTAGAAGATCGCGCGGAAGGGTTCGAGCAGCGTGATCGGGGTCACTTGGGCGTATCCTCAGGCAAAGGCCGGGGGATATTGCGGCGCCCGGGCGGCGGCGCCAAGCCGGGGGGGCAAGCGGGGGGGGGCAACCGGGGGCGCATTCGGGCTTCGCCATCCCTGCCGCGGCGGCTATAGCTGGCGTTCAGTCGCCGCGTCTTGCCCGAGTCGTGGCGGCCCTTCGTCTACCTGGCGGAGAGCTTGCCGCCCCCCATCTGGCCCGAGAGCGCCTTGACCCAGCAGACGCTGCCCGAAACCTTCCGACTACGCTCCGGCAACTTCAACCTGCTGGTGCTGCGCCTGCTTGACCCGCGCCCGGAAGCAGTGCTGCCGGCGCTGGGTGACCAGTTCCGCAAGGCGCCGGGCTTCCTGCGTTTTGCCCCCATCGTGCTTGGGCTGGATGACCTAGTGGCAGCGCCGGAGGACGTCGATTTCCGCGGCCTGATCGAAGGGCTGCACGCGCTGGAGATCGTGCCCGTGGGAGTCATCGGCGGTAATCCCGCCATGAAGCAGGCCGCCACCGCCGCCGGGCTGCCCAGCCTGCGGACCGTGGGCGGGCGCGATGATGAGGCACCGCCGCAACCTCAGGCGCCCGTGGTCGCGGTGGAAGCTCCGCCGGCCGCGCCAGGCAGCAACTTCAAGGGCACCGGCCGGGCGGCCATGCTGGTGACGGACCCGGTGCGGGCGGGACAGCGGATTTATGCCGAGGGTGCCGACATGGTCATCACCGCCACGGTCAATGCTGGAGCCGAGGTGCTGGCCGATGGCAACATCCACGTCTATGGCGCGTTGCGTGGCAGGGCAATTGCCGGCGCGCAGGGCGACACGGAAGCGCGGGTCTTCGCGCTGCACTTCGACCCCGAGCTGATCGCGATCGCCGGCTACTACGCGGTACGCGATGGCCTGGAGCACGCGCCCATCGGCAAGCCGGTCCAGACCCGGCTCGAGGGCGAGGAAATGCGGTTCGAGAAACTGGGGTGAGGGAACTTCTCCATGGCTGAGGTTATCGTCGTCACCTCCGGCAAGGGTGGCGTGGGCAAGACCACCACATCGGCGGCTTTCGCCACCGGCCTGGCGCAGCGCGGCAAGAAGACGGTCGTCATCGATTTCGATGTCGGCCTGCGCAACCTTGACCTGATCATGGGCGTCGAGCGCCGTGTGGTGTTCGACATCATCAACGTGATCAGCGGCGAGGCGCGGCTGAACCAGGCGCTGATCCGCGACAAGCGCGTGGACACGCTGAGCATCCTGCCGGCCAGCCAGACCCGGGACAAGGACGCGCTGACCCGCGAAGGCGTCGCCAAGATCATCGAGGAGTTGAGCCAGGAGTTCGACTACATCCTCTGCGACAGCCCCGCCGGCATCGAGAAGGGCGCGCTGTTGGCGCTGTATTTCGCCGACCAGGCAATTGTCGTGACCAACCCGGAAGTGAGCAGCGTACGCGACAGCGACCGGATTCTGGGCGTGCTGCAAAGCAAATCAAAGCGGTCCGAGGAAAAGCGCGAGAAGGTCAAGGAACACCTGCTGGTCACCCGCTACGACGCCAACCGGGTCGAGCGCGGCGAGATGCTGAAGCTGGAAGACATCACCGATATCCTGGCGATTCCACTGCTGGGCGTGGTGCCGGAGAGCGAATCGGTGCTTCGCGCGTCGAATACGGGTATACCCGTAATTCTTGATCCCGAGAGCAATGCCGGCCAGGCCTACAAGGACGCTGTCGGCCGCTTCCTGGGCGAGAAATTGCCGCACCGGTTCATCGAGCCGGAGAAGAAGGGGGGCCTCTTCAAGCGGCTGTTTGGCGGGAGGGCTGCATGAGCTGGCTGGACCTGTTCAGGGGCGCGCGCAAGCCGCCGGCCAGTGCTGGCCATGCACGGGAACGCCTGCAGATCGTGCTGGCGCATGAACGCATCGGCCGTGCGCGCGAAGACTTCCTGCCCAAGCTGCAGGCGGAGTTGGTTGCCGTGGTGGCGCGCTACGTCGCCATCGACCCGGGCCGCGTGAATGTCAGCGTGGACCGCGGTGGCGACATGTCCACCCTGGCCATCGAGATTGAACTGCCGGGTCCGCCGGCGGTGCGCGGCGGTCGCGCCGCCTGAGGCCTGATCGACGGCGGTGGATGACGCGCCTGCCGGCTGCTTCAATGCCTTGGCCCGGTCTGCACTGAAGCGGTGATCCCGTTTCAGCTTTTCAAGAACCGCCGTCAGGCGTTGCCGTCCTGGCCAATCACGCTTGGTCCCGCGCCAGGTAAAGCAGGCTGACGCCGCCGGCGGTGAGCGCCGCGGCATCCGTGGCCTGCACCTGGCCGGCGTGGTCCACCAGGCGCAGCGGAAAGCGCTTGGCCACCTGCTCAATGAAACTGGCGGGCTGCGGCGTGCGCGCGGGGTCGAAGCCCATCAGGATGCGCAGTGCCGGTCGGCGTTCCAGCAGGCTTTGCATGCCACGCCACGCCGGCGCCGCGCTGCCGGGCAGGTCCAGCTTCAGCCAGTCCAACGGCTCGTCGCCCAAGGTGTCCAGCGGGCGGCAAGGCACCCGCAGCACGCGTTGGTCGGCGCCGGGGCCATCCACGCCGGCCAACTCGCCGCCGCCGATCCGGGCGGCCATCGGCGCATGGGCTGGTATCAGCAGCGGTGCCGAGAGGCCGCCTTCGGCTGCACCGACAGCGGCGCGCATCAGCCGCACCCGCTCGGTCAGGCCGTTCAGTTCCAGGTTGCGCTGCAATAGCGCGGCGGCGTCGGGGTTCGGCTCGAACACCGTCAGCTTGCCCTGGGGCCCGACCAGGTCGGCCATCAGCAGGCTGAAATAGCCGTAGCAGGCGCCGGCTTCCGCCACGCGCTGGTCGCGGCGGATGTTGCGGGCCAGGAAGTTGGTGGTCCACCACTCCCAGTAGCCATCCAGCATCAGGTGCGGGGCGAAGCCGCGGTCGGCAGGGTCCACCAGCATCTTGTAGCGCCCCAGCACCCGGCTGAGCATGGCGTCCTGCATCGGAATGCCCGTGGCCAGGGCGCGGATGGCGGCCTTGGTGCCGGCCGTACCGCCGGCGAGCGCCAACTGGGCCAGCGGGATCACGCCCTGCTTCGGCCGGGCCAGGTTGACCAGGCGCAGGCCCAGGCGCTGCCAGGCCGGCACGCTGCCGGCATTGAGGTCGGTTTGAACGGCGCCGGTCGGCATGCAGCGGTGGCTCCCTGGCGTGGCGGCCCGGTGGCCGCGCCCGAGCGCTATCTAGATCAGATCACTTCGGTGCGGAAACGCCTGACCGAGTCGGGCCACGCCCCGGCTTTGCGTGCGGGTGAACAGGCTTTAGCCTCGGCGCATGACCGACCTGCCCAACCTGGATGCCCCGGCCGATACCGGCCCCGTCGCCGCCTATGCGCTGGCGCATGAATCGCCCTGGCCGCGCGACATTCGCGCGCATATCGAAAGCGGTTTCTTCGAGCCACCGCCGAACAACGCCATCCTCGGCCCCGTCGCGGCGCGCGGTGGCCCCAACGGGCTGGTGCTGCGCGCGGGCAAGGTGGTGGCGCGTTGGGGCAATACCCGCCAGGTGGACATGACGTTCAGCGTGGCGAAAAGCTACCTGGCGCTGTTGGCGGGCCTGGCGGTGATGGATGGGCTGCTGCCCAACCTGGACGCCCGCATGGCAGAGAGCATTGACGATGGCGGCTTCGAGGGGCCGCACAACGGCGCCATCACTTGGCGGATGATGCTGCAGAACTGCTCCGAGTGGGAGGGCAGCCTGTTCGGCAAGAGCGACGAGATCGACCGTGGCCGCAACCTCAATGTCGAGGGCCAGGGCAACAAGGGCGTCCGCCCGCTGCGCAGCCCCGGCACCTACTGGGAATACAACGACGTCCGGGTGAACCGGCTCTCGCTGAGCTTGCTGCGGCTGTTCGGGCGGCCGCTGCCGGAGGTGTTCGCCGAGCGCATCATGCGCCCGATCGGTGCCAGCACGGATTGGCGCTGGCACGGCTATGAGACCAGCTGGGTGGAGGTCAACGGCCAGCGCATGCAGTCGGTCTCTGGCGGCGGGCATTGGGGCGGCGGCGTCTTCATCCATGCCGAGGACCAGGCGCGCATCGGCCTGCTGGCGCTGCAGGATGGTGTCTGGGCCGGGCAGCGGCTGCTGCCGGAAGGCTGGATCGGGCAGTGCACCACGCCCTGCGCGTTGAACCCGCAATACGGCTATCTGTTCTGGCTGAACACCAACCGGGCGAAGTTCGCCTCGGCGCCGGCCGAGGGCTTCTGGTTCAGCGGCGCTGGCGGCAATACCACCTGGGTCGATCCGACGCGGGAGATCGTGCTGGTTTCCCGCTGGCTGGACCCGGCGAAGCTGGACGGGCTGCTGGCGCTGCTGTGACGCGCGGCTTTCGCTCCGCTCTGGAAGACTGACCCAGGCCGTTCCAAGCGTCAGTTTCAGGCGTTGGCGCTGACCACACCGGGGATCGCTTCGCGCAGTTGCTCCAGCGTGGCGTCGGCCACGGCCAGGGTCTCGGCATGCAGTGCCGCTGCCAACTCGGCCTGTTCCGCCTGCGCGGCCACCTGCAATTTGCGGGCGGCGCTGGCCAGCCGCTGGGCGCCGAGTGTCGCCGCCGCGCCGCACAGGGCATGTGCCGCCTTGCTGCTGGCCAGCGGCGGGCTGGCGCGCAGGTCGTGCAGGGCCAACTCGATCTCGTGGATGAACTCCGGCACCAGTTGCCGCGCCGCGGCGAGGTCCAGCCCCGGCACCTGCACCATCAGCTCGCCGCCGCGGCGGGTCAGCAGGGGCAGGGTGAGGAGGTCGTCGTTGCGGCCAGGCGTGCCGTCGGCGGCCTGGAAGCCGTTGCTGCCGGCGGCCAGTCGGATCAGCGCCGCCAGCATGGCCTCGCGTTCGATCGGCTTGGCCAGGTGCCCATCCATGCCCGCGGCACGGCAGGCGGCGATATCCGCGGCGAAGGCGCTGGCGGTGACGGCCAGAATAGGGATCCGCGCCTCGGCGCCCGGTAGCGCGCGGATGCGGCGGGTTGCCTCCAACCCATCCACGCCGGGCATCATCACATCCATCAGCACGGCGTCGTAGGGCGTGCCCGCCGCGGCGGCGCGGCTGACGGCCGCCACTGCCTGCGCGCCGTCGCCCACGCATTCCACCGCATGGCCTGCGGTTTCCAGCAACGCCCGGGCGACCGCCTGGTTGGCGGCGACGTCATCGGCCACCAGCAGCCGCAGGCGGTGCGCCGCCAGAGTGGGGGCGGCTTCGACGGTGACTGGCTCGACGGCCAGAGGCAGCCGCAGGTCCAGCCAGAACAGCGACCCGCTGGGGGCTTCCGCATTGGCATCGCAACCGATGCTGCCGCCCATGCCCTCGGCGATGTTGCGGGCAATGGCGAGGCCCAGCCCCGAGCCGCCCAGCACGCCACCGCGTTCCAACTGAACGAAATCGCCGAAGATGTCCTGCCTGGCTGCGGCTGGTACGCCCGGGCCGGTATCGCGCACCTCGATGCGCAGGGCGACGTCGCGGCCGGGCTCGCCTGCAGGCCCTGGCGCGGCGCGCAACGTGACCCGGCCGCCGGCCGGGGTGAACTTCACTGCATTGGTCAGCAGGTTCAGCACCAGCTGGCGTAGCCGGGTCGGGTCCGCCGCTACGGCAGCGGGCAGGGCGCCGTCGAACTCGCTGACCAGGGCGACGCCCTTTTCCGCCGCCGCCGGCTGCACCATGGTGGCGCAGCCGGCCAGCAGAGGGACCAGCGCCATGGGTTGGGGGCGCAGTTCCAAGTGGCCGGATTCCACCTGCGCCAGGTCCAGCACGTCGTTGGCGACGGCCACCAGGTGCCGGCCGGCCATCTCCAGCGTCGCCGCCTGGGCCCGGTGGGCAGTGGAAAGCAGCGGGTCGCGCGCCAGGGCCTGGGCCAGCCCGAGCACCCCGTTCAGCGGTGTGCGCAACTCGTGGCTCATGCGGGCCAGGAAGCGCGACTTGGCCTCGGTGGCGCGGGCCGCCGCGGCGTTGGCGGCGGCCAGGTCGCTGTTCGCCCGCTTCAGTTCGGTGATGTCGGTGCGGATGCCGACCGTGCCGCCATCGGGCGTGCGGCGCTCCGTCACCAAGATCCAGCGGTTGTCCGGCAGCAGGCGTTCCAGCGGCGGGCTGTTGCTGCGATGCCAGGCGACCAGGTCGGCCACGAAGCCTTCCAGGTCGGCGCCGACCTGCGGGTACTGGCCCGCGGCGATACCGGCGCGGATGACTTCCTCGAAGGTGGCGCCGACCCGGATGGCGTCGCCGGTGCGGGCGTAGATTTCGCGGAAGCGCTGGTTGGTCACCAGCAGCCGGTCATCGGCATCCCACATGACGAAGCCGTCGGACATCGAATCCAACGCGTTCTCCAGCACCAGCCGGGCCTGGGTGCGCTCCGCCTCGATCCGTTCGCGTTGGTTCAGCGCCGCGTCCAGGGCGAAGGCCAGGGCCAGCAGCAGTACCGCGGCCAGGCAGGCGACGGTAAGGATGCGATAGCGCTCGCGGCTGCGCGGGCCATCGGTGGCGGCCAGGTCCAGCGCGGCGGTGACCAGGATGTCCTGGTACAGCGTGGGCCGCGTGGCCACCAGGACTGGCGCTGGCCCCGGGGCCTCGTCCCGGCGGACAAAGGCCACACCCGCCGGTTGATGCTGGTTCCACCACTGCAGGACCTGGCCGATGCTGGCCTCGTCATGCGGCAGGCTGACCAGCAACTGGCCGTCACCGCGTTCCAGCGACAGCGCCAGGCCGGCGGTATCGGCGGCCGGCATCAGCAGGGAGATCAGCAGTGGGACAGGCACCTCCGCCACCGCCAGCATCGGACCCTGGCCGGGCAGGTCGATGGCGCGGACGAAGAACAGCGCCCATTCCCCGGTGACGGGGTTGCGGGCTGGGCCGGCAATGCCGACGCCACTCTGCGCCACGCCCTGTGGCCGTGGCGGCGGGGTGAAGGGTGGCGGGCGGTTGCGGGACGCGGCCATGGCGCTGGCCCAGGGCATCCGCTGCGGCTCACCGCCTGGGCGGAGCAGCAGCAGGTCGCGGAAGCCGAAATTCTGCTCCGCCAGTTCATGCAGCAGGCGGTTGGCGGATTGCGAGGTTACGCCGTCCGCCGTCGCGGTTCCTGCCAGCAGGGCGGGCAGGCCGGCCAGGACGCTGTCCACCTGCAGGAACTGCCGGTTAATGGTCGCCTCGGCCACCTTGGCGACACGTTCCACCGTGGCGGCGCCATTGGCCAGGACGGCGTCCTGCGCCCGCTCAAGCAGCAGGCTGGTGCCGACCCCGAGCAGGATCATCACCACCAGCGCGCTGAACAGCACGCCAATCCGCAGCCTGGCCAGCATTCGCTCAACCGCCCCCCGCCTGCGCGTCCGATGCCGGGACGCCGAGTGCCGGCCCCATGATGCCGCTCCAGATCGTGGCGCAGGGTGGCCCGCAGCGCCGCAGCCAAGCTGGTATCACGAGTTCGGTCAGCAGGTGGCGCCGGGATTCCTCCGTGGACTGTTCGGTGACCAACTGCAAGCGCCCCCGGCGGTCGGCGGGGCAGGCCCGCCCACCGGTGGCGCAGTCGATGCCGTCCCGGTTGGCCCGCTCGGCCGACTGCCAGATCTCCTCCTGCAATTGCAGGATGCCGTCGCGCAGGCGATCCCGGATGGTCTCCGGCAGTGCCAGCCAGGCACCGCGGTTGGCGACGAAGACCGAGACGCCCCAGTTTATCGGTACGTCGGAGACATGGGTCGCAACGCGCTGCAGCCCGACATCCATTGCCGACATGGCACCGGTGACGACGCATTGGACCGCACCGTCGCGCATCGCCGGGACAATCTCGGCAAAGGGCATCACCACGGGCACGGCGCCTACATGGCGCATCAGGTCCGCCTGGCCGACCGAGGAGGTGCGGACCCGTCGTCCCACCAGGTCGTTCAGCCCGGCGAAGCTCCCGCGGCAGAGCACGACCTGGGCCGGGTAGATATAGATGCCGAGCAACTCGACGCCGTAGCGTTCCTCCAGCAGTCGGCCGAGGGGGCGCCGCAGCAACCCGGCGGTACGGCGCAACTCCGCCTGGTCGCGATTGGCAAGTGGCAGCGTCAGCGCGTCCAGTTCCGGGTCATTGGCGGCAGCCAGGGCCAGCAGCACGTTGGCGTAGGACACCACGTCCAGCCGCACCAGGCGCAGCAATTCCTGGCCGCGAATGCCGCTGCGGTCGAATGGGGCGATATCGGCCTGCACCACGCCGCCGGTCAGCTGGGGCACGCGGGTCTGCCAGAATGGCGCCTCGTGCTGGGTGTACTGGCTAACTCCGGCAAGGCCCCCGACAACCCTCAGCCGCAGCGGCGCCGGCTGCGCCCCCGCTTGCCCGGCGGCGAGGAGCACGACGGTCAGCGCCAGCAGCATCCATGGCCGGCGGCGCGCGAAGCTATGGGGAGGCGACATGCTGGGGGCCGGATTTCAGGAAGCCCCGCAGTATGCAACCTGCCGTTGCGGCGCGCTACGCTCAATGGTGGCAGTCGCTCGCCGGGGTGCGCGCTGGTGCGTCCGGCTGGATCAGGCTGCGCAGCGCCGCCACGGCGTCCCGGCCGGTGGCCAACGTGGCCGGGTCCGATGTGGCGGGCGGGCGACCGGCGGCCAACGCCAGTGTGCAGTCCAGTATCGCCAGGACCTGGCGGCTGGCGGCGAGGATTTCCATCGCCCAGGCCTGGCGCTGGGCGGGAGTGGCCTCCCCAGCGGCCAGTTCGGCAAAGCCGATCACCGGCAGCATGGGGGCGCGCAGCGCGGAGGTCAGTCGCGCCAGGGAAGGCAGGGCGGCATAGTCGGCCGCATCGGCGGCCGCGCTGGTCGGGGCAGGGGTCATGGCTTGGACGATCTGCAGGTTGGACATGGGGATAATTCCGCTGATCGGCCCACCCACGCATCCGCCGTGCCAGCCCGCCGAGGCAGCCGGCGTTGCATTCTGCGACTCAGCGTGGCGCCAGGCCGAGCCGGCGCCAGACCGCCGCGGCATCCGAACCGGCGAGGAAGCCCAGGAACTCCGCCGCCCCGGCGTCCCCGCGCCGCGGCAGAGCGAAGGGATAGGTGATCGGCGCGTGGCTGTCGGCCGGGAAGGTCAGCGCAATGCGCAGGCCCGGCATCTCGAAGGCGTCGGTCAGCATGGCGACGGCGAAGCGTGCCTCGCCCTTGCGCACCAGCTCCAGCGCCGCGCGGCCTTCGGCCACCGGCAGCAATCGGGACTGCAAGGCGTCCCAGATCTCGAGGTTGGTCAGCGTTTCCCGCGCCACCCGGCCGGCCGCGGTCTGCGCCGGGTCGGGCAGGGCCAGCTTGCCCTCGCCCAGCAGCGGCGGCAGGTCCTGCGCGCGCACCAGGCGGCGCGGTGGCGGCTGGTCGGCGGCGGTGACCAGCACCAGGTCGTTGCCCAGCAGGTTGCGCCGGGTGTCAGGCCGCAGCAGGCGCCGGGCCTCCAGCGCGTCCATGCGCTGCGGGTCGGCCAGGGCCAGCACGTCGCAGGGGCCGCCTTGCTCGACGATGCGGGCCAGTGCAGCGGAGGTGCCGGTCTGCAATCGCAGGGGCCGTCCCCCCTGGGCGCGCCAGAGTTGCTCCAGCTGCGCCAGGCCGGGTTGCAGGCCCGGCACGGCGCAGACCACCCAGGGCACCGGCGCAGGTTGCGCCTGGGCCGGAAGCGGCAAGGCCGCGACGGCGGCGGCGATCAAGGGACGACGGGACAGCATGTGCGCGGGCACCTTAGAGCCTGGCGCGTCGCGCTGGAATCACCCCCCTGAGCAATATGCGGCCAGGGAGGCGGGTCTTGCCCCTATGGCTGTAGCCGCACGCCGGTGCGGGCGACCACATCCCGGTACAGTGCCAATTCCCGCGCCATGAAGGCATGGGTGCCGGCGATGGTGTTGGGCTCGCCCGGCGGGGCATGGCCGACATCGATCATGCGGGCGGCGGTGGCTGGTTCCGCCAGCGCCGCGACCAGGGCGCGGTTGAGGCGCTCGGCGACCGGCTGCGGCACCCCGGCGGGAGCGATGAGCATGAACCAGGCTGGCGACTCGAAGCCCTGGATCCCCAGTTCGCCGATGGTCGGGATGTTGGGGAACAGCGGGAAGCGGCGCGGGCCGATCATCGCCACGCCGCGCACCATGTTCTCCTTCAGCATGGCCGCGGCGGAGGCGACCGCGGCGATGCCTTGCTGCGCTTCGCCGGTATGGATGGCGGTGAGCATCTGCGCGCCGGAGCGATAGGGCACGTGGACCATGTGGGTGCCCAGCAACTGGGCCAGCATCTCCGACTGCAGGTGCAGCACGCCGCCGACGCCGGAGGAAGCATAGGTGATGCCGTCGCGCGGCGCGGCGCGCATCGCGGCGATCGCCTCGGCCGGAGTGCGGCCGGGGAAGCTGTTGGTGACCACCAGGATGCCCGGCGGCACGCTGATCAGCCCGAGATGGACGAAGTCGTTCAGCGAATCATAGCGGGTGCCGCCGACCAGCGCGTTGGGCGCCGCGGCGCCGGCGCCGGTTTCCTGCACCATGATGGTGTAGCCATCCGCCGGCTGGCGCTTCAGCCATTCGGTGGCGATGGCGCCCGAGGCGCCCGGCCGATTCTCCACTATGATCCGCGCATCCGACCCGAGATGCGCTGGCATCCGGTCCGCCAGGATGCGCGCGGCGATATCGGTGGAACCGCCGGGCGAATAGCCGGAGACCAGGGTGATCGGCCGGTCCGGAAAGGCGGCGGCCAGGCCGGGCAGCAGGGCAGCAACAAGGGCGAGCGCAAGTCGGCGCATGGCGGAACCTCCCGGTTTGTTGGGCGGGAGGGTCGCGCGCCACTGCGCGCGCGGGCAAGCAAAATCGCGCCACTGCGCGCGCGGGCTATAAGCGGGCTGGTCAGGCGCCCTGCAGTTCAACCTCGCCCTTGGCGCGGCGCTGGGCCTCGCGCTCGGCATAGTTGCGGCCGGTGTATTCGGTCATGAAGCCAAGATAAGTGTAAGGCTCCCATTGCGCCGGGCGTTCGGCGTCCACGCAGGTCGGCAGCGGCGCCATCACCGTGTCGTAGTCGGCGTCCATGAAGAACGGGATCGCGTAGCGTTCCTGGCCGCTGCGGTTGGTCACGCGGTGCGGCGTGGCCAGGAAGCGCCCGTTGCTCCACCGGTGCAGCATCATGCCGCCATTCACCTGGAAGGTGCCGGCGGTTGCGGGCGCGTCCAGCCAGGTGCCGTCCGGCAGCATCACCGCCAGGCCGGGCACCTTGTTCTGCGCCAGAATCGTCATGAAGCTGGTGTCCGAATGCGGCGCCAGGCCCCATTCCTGGTCAGCGGTGGTCGGGTCCTGCTGCGGGTAGTGCGTCATCCGCAGCGTGAACATCGGGTCGCGGAAGCGCTGGGTGAAGAAGTCCAGCGGCATGTCCAGCGCGGCGGCGTAGAGTGGCAGCAGGCGTTGGCCCAGCGCCTGCATCGCCGCGCAGTAGTCGTTGATGACGGCGCGAAAACCTGGCAGCTCCGGCCAGCGCTGCATGGCGCGGAAGCGCCGGGCGGCCAGCACGTCCGGGTGGTCGGCGGGCATGTCGCGCTTGAAGAACACCGCTTCGTTCGCGTTGGGTTTGTAGATGGTGCCCAGCGCGTTCATCCGCGTGGTCGCGCCGCGCATCGGCAGGTAGCCGGTGTTGTGTTCGTCGAACTCCATCGCCAGTTTGGCCGGCAACGGCTGCGTGTGGAAGCGCTCGGCCTCCACGAACACTGCCTGCACCAGGGCTTCCGCCACGCCGTGGTTCTTCACGGTGTAGAAGCCCACCTCGGTGAAGGCGCGACGCAACTGGTCACCGAGGGTGGCGACGGCGCCAGCCTCTCCGGCCAGCAGCGGGGCCAGGTCCAGCACGGGAATCTCGTCGGCCATCTGCACGTCTCCTCTGCACGGTCGGCCGAGCCTAGGACGGGATTACCTGCGCGTGAAGCGTGCAGACTGCACCGCCGTGCCGGCCAGTGGGGCAGACTGTCCCGGATGCGGGCGTCATTCGCTGCCGCCGGGGCTTGCGCCGGCCCGGCGCCCGCCCCCAAACTCCCGTGGTTCGACGCTTGGGGAGACCAGTCATGCGCCTGTTCGCCGCACTGCTTGCCGCGATGCTGTTGTTCGCCACGCCACCTGCGGGGGCCCAGCCGCGGCCGCTGGTCTGGGGCGACACGCTGCCGGCCACACTGGACATGCATGTGGTGTTCGACGTGCCGAGCCAGTTCGTGCTGCTGAATGCGTATGACGGGCTGTACCGCTACCAGGGCAACGACCTGGTGCCCTGGCTGGCCGCCAGCCACACGGTTTCCACCGATGGCCTGACCTGGGAGTTCAAGCTGCGCCCGGGGGTGAAGTTCCACGACGGCAGCGCGCTGACCGCGGCCGACGTGGTCTACAGCTTCCACCGCCTGCTGGCGCTGAAGCGCGCCCCGGCCGCCGCCTTCACCCCGGTGCTGAAGCCCGAGAACGTGACCGCGGTGGACCCGCTGACGGTGCGCTTCGTGCTCAACCAGGCCTATGGGCCGTTCCTGTCGGCCATGCCGATCGTCGCCATCGTCAACCCGCGCGTCATCGCGCCGCATGTGAAAGGTGACGATTGGGGCGCCGAATGGATGGCCTCCAACGATGCGGGCTCCGGCGCCTATGTGGTCAACCCGGCCAACTACCAGGCGCGCGTCAGCCTGGACATGGCGCGCTTCCCCGACCACTTCATGGGCTGGGGCCACAACCAGCGCCCGATCAACGAGGTCCGCAGCCGACCCGTCATGGAGACCAGCACCCGCGTGCTGAGCCTGATGCGTGGCGAGTTGGACAGCACCGACAGCTACCTGCCGACCGACCAGGTGGAGCGGGTGAACCGCAACGCCCGCACCCGCGTGGCGCAGGACCAGTCGATGCGGGTGTTCCTGCTGCGGATGAACAACCGCAAGGCACCGTTCGACAACCGCGACGTGCGGCTCTGCTTCGCCCATGCCTTCAACTATGAGGGCTTCAACGAGATCATCCTGAAGGGCCTGGTGGTGCGCAACGCCGGCCCCAACCCGAACAACCTGTGGGGCAACCCGCCGGGGCTGGAACCCTACAAGTACGACCTGGCGCTGGCCCGCCAGCATTGCGACCGCGCGCGTGCCGCCGGCGCGCCGCTGGGCCGCGACATCGAGGTGCATGTGCAGACCGAGCTGGAGCAGACCGTCCAGGCGGCGCAGATGTTCCAGGCGGACCTGCGCAAGCTGGGCGTGAACCTGAAGATCGTGCCGAACACCTTTGCCGGCATCGTCACCGCCACGCAGCAGGCCACCACCACGCCGGACATGTGGGTCCACTGGGTCAGCGCCTACTTCATCGACCCCGAGAACTGGGTCGGCCAGATGTATGACAGCCGCTTCCACGGCACCTGGAAGGCCAGCAGCTGGTACACCAACCCCGAGGTGGACAGCCTGCTGACCCGCGCCCGCACCAGCGTGGTGCAGGCCGAGCGGCAGGAGCTGTACGCTGCTGCCACGCGGATCGTGGTGCGCGATAGCGTGGATATCTGGGTCTACAACACCGTCAACCTGCGCGGGCTGTCGCGCCGGGTGCAGGGCTACAGCTTCAGCCCGGTGGGCAGCGGTGGCGAACTGCGGACGATGTCGCTGAGCGAATAGCGTGGCGCGCTACATCCTCAAGCGAGTGCTGCTGGCGCTGCCGGCGCTGCTGGGACTGGTGCTGCTGACCTTCGTGCTGGTGCGGGTGATCCCTGCCGACCCGGCGGCGATGCTCGCCGGCGACGCCGCCACGCCAGCGCAGATCGCTGAGATCCGCACCCGCTACGGGCTGGACCAGCCACTGTGGCGCCAGGCGATGACGCATATCCGCCAGGTGATGACCGGCGACCTCGGCAGCAGCATCTTCACCGGACGGCCGGTGGCCGAGGAGATCGGCTTCCGTCTGCCGGCCACGCTGGAACTCACCTTCGCGGCGTTGTTCCTCTCGGTGGTGTTCGGCGTCCCGCTGGGGCTGCTGGCGGCGCTGGACCATAACGGCCCGGTGGACCAGCTGGTGCGGCTGCTCTCGGTGGGCGGGCTGGCCATTGCCGGCTTCTGGCTCGCCATCATGCTGCAACTGGTATTCAGCATGGAGCTGGACCTGCTGCCCCTGCGCGGCCGGCTGGACGTGGCGTTGGGCACGCCCCCGGTGGTCACCGGCTTCTACCTGCTGGACAGTCTGCTCGCCGGGCGGCTCGACATGTTCGGCAATGCGCTGAAGCATCTGGTGCTGCCGGCGGTGACGCTGTGTCTGCCGGGGCTGGCCAGCATCGCGCGCTTCACCCGTTCCGGCGTGCTGGAGACCCTGCAGAAGGAGTTCGTGCTGTATGCGCGCGCCGCCGGCTACAGCCCGTTCCGCCTGGCCACGATCTACGTGCTGCGCAATGCCGTAACGGTGACGGTGACGCAGGTGGGGCTGCTGTTCGGCGCGCTGATCTCCGGCGCCGTGGCGGTGGAGGCGATCTTCGACTGGCCGGGCCTCGGCACCTATGCGGTGCAGGCGATATTGGCGGCCGACTACAAGGCGCTGCTGGCCGTCACGCTGGTGGTGGGCGTGGTCTATGCCGTGGTGAATGTGCTGGTGGACGTGGCCCAGGCGCTGGTGGACCCGCGCGTGGCGGAACAGCTGAAGTGAAGCGGCTGCTGCGCGACCCCGTGGCCTGCCTGGGCTTTCTGCTCGTGGTCTTCGCGGCGCTGGTGGCGGCCTTTGCGCCCTGGCTGGCGCCCTACCCGGACGACGCTTTTGATAGTCACCTGCTGCAACGGCTGAAGCCACCCTCGGCCGAGTTTCCCTTCGGCACCGACTATCTCGGGCGGGACATCCTGTCGCGCGTCATCCTCGGCACGCGCAACGCCATCGCGGTGGCGGTCAGCGTGGTGCTGGCCTCCATGGTCATCGGCGTGCCGATGGGGCTGGTGGCGGGCTGGCGCGACAATTGGCTCTCGGACGTACTGATGCGCGTGACCGACGTGTTCCTCGCCGTGCCGCAGCTGATCCTCGCGCTGGCGCTGGGGCAGTTGATGGCGCCCGGCCTGACCACGGCGATGGTGGCGCTCTCGCTGACCTATTGGCCGTTCTTCGCTCGCACGGTCTATGCCGAAACGCGGCGGCTGCGCGGCGCATTGTTCGTCGATGCGCTGGCCGGGCTGGGCGCATCGCCGGCGCGGATATTGCTGCTGCATGTGTTGCCGAACGCGGCGCCGGCCATTCTGGTGCGGGCGACCATCGGCATGGGCTTCACCATCCTGACCGCCGCGATCCTCGGATTTCTGGGGGTTGGCGCGGCGCCGCCCAGCCCGGATTGGGGACTGGCGGTCGCGGAAGCGCGGCAGCACCTGCCGGAAAGCTGGTGGTTCGCGACCTTCCCGGGGCTGGCCATTCTGCTGCTGGTGCTCGGCTTCAACCTGCTGGGGGATGGGCTGCGCGACGTGGCCGACCCGCGGCTGCGACGGAGCCGCAAATGAGCGACATGCTGGCCAGCGCGCCGGAAGCGCCCAGCCTGATGATGGTGCGCGACCTGGCCGTTCATATCCGCACCGATGCCGGGCTGGCGCGCATTCTGGATGGCGTGTCCTTCACCCTGCCACCCGGCGGCAGCCTTGGCATCGTCGGCGAAAGCGGCTGCGGCAAGTCCACGCTGCTGCGTGCCATCCTGGGCATTCTGCCGAAGGGTGCGCTGGTGCCGCAGGGCCAGGTGGTGTTCCAGGGCCAGGACATCCTGAAGACCCCGGTGCGTGGTCGCATCGGCTTCATCCCGCAGGACCCGTATCTTTCGCTGAACCCGGTGTTCCGCGCTGGCGACCAGTTGCTGGAGGGCATGCGCAACCATGCGCCGGGCAGCCGCGACGACCACAAGAAAAAGCTCATCAACCTGTTCCATGCCGTGCAACTGCCGGAACCGCAGAGCGCACTGGAAAAATACCCGCACCAGTTCAGCGGCGGCCAGCGGCAGCGCCTGCTGATCGCCGCCGCGCTGGCTTGCGACCCCGACCTGGTGGTGGCGGACGAGCCGACCACGGCGCTTGATGTGACCACGCAGCGCGAAATCCTGGCGCTGCTGCGTGGTCTGATCAAGGAACGCAACATGGGCCTGCTGTTCGTCACGCATGACTTCGGCGTGCTGTCGGCGGTGTGCGAGGATGTGGCCGTGCTCTATGCGGGCCGCGTGGCGGAGTACGGCCCCACCGGAAACGTGCTGGCCGACCCGCGCCACCCCTACACGCGCATGCTGCTGGCCTGCCACCCGGACCGCGCGACCGACCTGGTCGGCATTCCCGGCACCGTGCCGGCGGCGACGGCGCAACCTCCTGGCTGCCGCTTCCATCCGCGGTGCCCGATCTCCCGCCCCGCCTGCGCGGTGACGGTGCCGGAGATGGCGCGCATCTTCGATGGCAGCCGCGTGGCTTGCCCCTATCACGCCGACCCGCTGCCGGAGGTGGCCCTTGGCTGAGATGATTGGCGCCCGCGACCTGGTGGTGGAACTTGGCGCTGAACGAAGGTTGCTAAGCCGCCGCGTCGGCGTGCGCGCGGTG
>CANBNK010000021.1 GCA_947371015.1 Acetobacteraceae bacterium
CCAGGGCTTCGGCCGGGCGGTCCAGCGCTTCCAGCGCCTCGGCGCGGGCCAGCAGCAGCAGCGGGCTGCCGGGCTGCTGGGCCAGGGCGCGATCCAGCGGCTCCAGCGCGGCGGCGGGGTCGCCGGCGGCGGCCAGGGCCAGGCCGAGCTGCGCCTGGGCGCCGGGGTCGGCGGGCGTCAGGGCCAGCAGGCGGCGGGCGACGGCCACGGCGGCTTCGGCGCGGCCGAGTTGCAGCAGCGTGCCGGCTTGGTTGTGCAGCGCGTCGGCGAAATCCGGCTGGGCGGCGGCGGCGGCGGCGAAGCGGGCCTCGGCTGCCGCCAGCCGGCCGAGCGCGCGCAGCGCGGCGCCGGCATTGTTCAGCGCCCGGGCGTGCTGCGGCTGGGCGGCCAGCGCCAGGTCCAGCGCGGCCAGGGCCTGGGTCGGCTCGCCCAGTTGCAGCCAGGTGACGCCGAGCAGGTGGTTGGCCTCGGCATGGCCGGGCGCCAGGGCCAGCGCCTGCTGGTACAGGTGCTGGGCACGGGCGACCTGGCCGGCGCGGTGCAGCGGCAGGGCCTCGGCGAGCAGGGCTTCCGCCCCGGGGATGGTATCGGGCATGGGCGGGTGCATGCGACCAATGCGGGGGTTAGGCAAGCCGGATGAACCAGCTGGAGCGGGCGTATCGGGGCAGCGGCTACGAAGCCGCCGGGGCGGTGGCACGGGTTGGCCGGCGCAGCCCAGCGGTGGATGCGCTGCTGGCGCGGCTGGGCGCGCGGCATGGCGGGTTCCTCGGCGCCTGGAACCCGTTCAGCCGGCGGATGCCGCCCGGCTGGAACCGGCGCCTGCAGGCGCTGCTGCGCCAGGCCGCGCGCCGGCTGCCGGCGGCCGAGGGTTGGGGCGGCACGGCGCGGTGGCGGGAAGCGCATTGCCTGTTCGGCGGCGACCCGCGGCGGCTGGCCGTGCTGGCGCGGCGGTTCCGCCAGGCCGCTTTCGTGGTGGTGCGGCGCGGGCAGCCGGCGCGGCTGGTTTGGGTGTTTCCGCGGCTGCGGGGGTAGTGTCCTGCCCGCGAAGTTCGTGGGTTTGTCCACGAACGCAGCGGATAAGCAGGCCACTGAAAACAAAGGCTAGTGGCCGGCTAACGAAGGCCGCAGGACTTCGGAATCAGGACAGTAGCGGGTTTCCCGCCCCGTCCGGAGGTATCATACCAACGGCACGAGGCTTTGACTCGTGCCGAGGCGCTGAATGGCGCCCGCCGGCAGTCCGGCGAAGCCAAGCGCGCGTAGGCGCGCGCCCGGCGACTGAGGGTAAGAAAAAGCTGATACCAGCGGTCAAGGTACTTGAACGCTGGTATCAGCCAACCGCCGGGCGCAGCGGCAGTTCCAGCCAGAACAGGCTGCCGCCGCCGGGGTTGTCGGCATGGGCCAGCCGGCCGCCCATCAGCGCCGCCAGCCGGGCAGAGATGGCCAGGCCCAGGCCGCTGCCCTGCACGGTGGCGTCGGCGCGGGACAGCCGTTCGAAGTCCTGGAACAACCGGCTGCGCTGGTCCGGCGGAATGCCGTCCCCGGTATCCGCCACTTCCAGCCGCAAATGGTCCGCTCCGGCGGCCAGCAGGCGCAGCGTGACGCTGCCCTGGGTGGTGAATTTCACCGCGTTGCCCAGCAGGTTGAGCAGGATCTGGCGCAGCCGCAGCGGGTCCAGCAGGGCGGCCAGCGGGGCGTCTGGCGCTATGTCCAGCGCCAGGTGCAGGCCTTTCGCCGCGGCGCCGGGGCCGACCATGTCCAGGCATTCGGTCAGCAGCGGCCGCAGTGGGCAGATGCTGGGGGAAAGGTCGAGCTGCCCGGCCTCGATGCGGGAGAAGTCTAGGATGCCGCTGATCATGTCCAGCAGGTGGCGGCCGGCCGACTGCATGGCGTCCAGCTGGTCGCGCTGGGTTTCGCGCAGGGCCGGGTCCAGGCTGAGCACCTGGGCGAAGCCGAGGATGACGTTGAGCGGCGTGCGCAGCTCGTGGCTCATGGAGGACAGGAAGCGGGACTTGGCGCGGTTGGCGGCCTCGGCTGCGTCGCGCGCCTGCGCCAGCTCCACCTCGCGCGCCGCGCGTTCGCGCTCCTGGCGGTGGCGTTCGGAAACGTCCCGGGTGACGGCGACGAAGCCGTCCGGCGCGCCGGTGGCGGGGTCTCGGGTGGCGCGGACGGTGCCCTCCACCCAGGCGTCCTCCCCGGCCGGCAGGCCCGGGCGCAGCACGCGGTACAGCAGGGTGGCATCCTCGGCGGCGCCGCTGGTCAGGCTGGCCATGGCGGCGGCGACGGCCGCGCGGTCGTCGGGGTGGATGTCATCCAGCGTGCGGCGGCCGACCATCTCCTGCGGCGTGCGCCCCATGATCCGCAGCGCCGCCGGCGAGGCGTAGAGCCGGGTCAGGTCCGGTGCCAGGCGGGTGACCATGTCGCCGGAGTTTTCCGCCAGCAGGCGGAACTGCGCCTCGGCGGTGGCGCGGTCGCGCAGGGTGCGGCGCCAGGCCAGGGTCAGCGCCAGCACGGCGGCTGAGAGCAGCAGGGTAACCAACCCCTCGAACGCCGCCTTGCGGCGCCAGGGGGCGTCGATCTCGGCGGTGCTGATGCCGATGAGGACGCGCAGCGGGTGGTCGCCAATCGGTCCGGAGGCGAATAGCCGCTCGACCCGGTCGAGCCGGGAGGCGGCCACGAAGCTGGTGGGCTGGTTCGTTTGGCTCAGGCGAAACGATTCAGCCTCGCTGGCGTCGATCCCCAACGCGTCCTCTCGCCAGGGGCCGCGGAACAGCACCATGCCGTCGGTGCGGATCAGTCGAATCAGGCCCTCGGGGCCCAGGTTGAGGCCCTCGAACAGGTCGCGGAAGTAGCTGAGCTGGATGCCGACGGCGACCACGCCGGCGAAGCTGCCATCGGGGTTGTTGCGCCGGCGGCTGAGCATGATGCGCCAGGCACCGGTGATGCGGCCCTGGTCCGGCCGGCTGATGTAGAGGCCGATACTGGGATTGTCGCGGTGGACAGTGAAATAGTCCCGGTCGGCAAAGCTTTCGCCGATGAAACTCATCGCCGTGCTGGGGTGATAGCGCACGGCGCCGGCCTGGTCGGTGGCGAAGACGGCGCCGACATGGCTGGCGGTGACGGCGCGGTCGAACACCGCCATGTCGCGGATATCGGCGGGCAACTCGGCAACGCCGGGAACAGCGAGGTTGTCGCCGATGGCACGCAGGGAAAGGTCGAAGACCTCCAGGTTGCGGGCCAGGTCGCGGGCGACCAGGCGGCGCATGTTGCTGGCTTCCATCGCTGCGTGGTCCCAGGCCTCGTGCCGGGCTTCCAGCAGCAGGAAGCCGACCAGGCCGCAGATGCCCAGCACCACCAGGCAGGGGGCGACAATCAGCCGGTCCGGCCGGTGCAGGCGACGGCCGGCCAGACGGGTGCGGGTCCAGGCGGCGCGCAGGCGGTGGGCGACGGTACCGGAGCTGCTGCGGGCGATGATGCCGTCCTCGAGCTGGATGCCGGAGCGGGTCCGGGCATCGGGGCAGGGCATATATACCAAGGGTAGCCGCGGGCGCCAGGAAGCCCGGGGGCAGCCCCTTGGGGCGGTGTCCCGCCGGTCAGGCCAGCAAGGGCGCCCGGGCGGCGACGAACTCCTCCACCGCCGCGACATAGCGGGCGCAGTCGGTATCCGCCACCGGCAGGCTGAGCGCGGACATGCCGCGGCGGGCCAGGTAGAGGCCGGCGGCGAGCATATCCAGGAAGAACAGTTCCCGCAGGGCTTCCTCCGCCGGGGTGGAGGTATAGGCCGTGGTGATCGGGCCGCGGCGGAAATGCGCGCAGGCCATGCTGCCGGCGCCGGTGAATTGCAGCACGGTGCCGGCGGCGGCGCGGTTCAGGCCGGACCGCAGCGCCTCGCCTCGGGCGAACAGGGCTTCGGCGGCGGGGGCGGTGAAGATGTCGCCCATCGCCACCCGGCCGGCGGCCATGGAGAGCACGTTGTTGTTGAAGGTGCCGGCATGGCCGAGGCTGCCGGGGCGGTGGCCATCGAACACGCCCATGATCTCGGCCCGGCCGCCGAAGGCGCCGAAGGACATGCCGCCGGCGACGTATTTCCCGAGGGTGGTCAGGTCCGGGATGACGCCGGTGCGGGATTGCAAACCCCCAAAGCTGTGGCGGCTGGTCATCACCTCGTCGAAGATCAGCACCGCGCCGGTCTCGGTGCAGGCGGCACGGAGAGCGGACAGGAAGGTGCGGCTGGCGGGGATGCAGCCGCCGCTGCCGAGCATCGGTTCCACCAGCACGGCGGCCAGCTTGTCGCCGGCTTCGCGGATGCTGGCGGCGGCGCCCTCGGCGTCGTTGTAGGTGGCGAAGCGCAGCGGGATGGGCACGTTGACCGGGTTGTGCTCACTCACGAAGGTCAGCACGCCGCCGTGGTAGCCGCCGCGGAACACCAGGGTCTCGGTGCGGCCGGTGGCGGCGCGGGCGGCCGAGAGCGCCATCAGGTTGGCCTCGGTGCCGCTGTTGGTGAAGCGGATCTGCTGGATGCTGGGGAAGCGGCCGCAGAGCAGGCCGGCCAGCTTGCCCTCGTTTTCGCCGACGGCAGCCAGGTTCACCCCATTGGCCATGGCGGCGGCGACGGCGGAGAGGATGCGCTGTTCCGAATGGCCGAACAGCCCGGCGGTGTATTCGCCGCATAGGTCCAGGTAGGCGTGGCCGTCCGCGTCTTCCAGCGTGCAGCCCTCGCCTTTTGCCATGGCGGTGGGGAAGGGCGTGTAGAACAACACGCTGCGGGTATTGCCGCCGGGCATGACCTCCCGTGCCTTCGCGTGGATGGCGGCGCTGCGGGGGCGGGCGGCGACGTAGCGTTCGCGCGCTTCGGCCAGCGCGGTGGGCAAGGTGCTGTTCTGCATGGGTGCAGGCTTGCGCCGGGGGGCGTTGGCGTCAACCATGGTCGGCATGATGACGCAGGAAGATGCGATGCTGTTGGCCCTGGTGCCCGCGGCGGCGGGGTTGGCGGCGCTGCTGGCGCAGCCGTTCCGGGGCTTGGGCTGGCCAGGCTGGCGGGTGGTGCTGACGCTGTTGGCGCCGGTTGCCGTGCTGGCGCAGCTGGGCGTGGCGCGGGCGCTGGTGCCTTCGGCACTGGGCTCGCCGCTGGTGGCGGGGCTGCTGCTGGCGGTGCTGGCGCTGCTGATGCTGCCGGTCGCGGTGCTGGCGGCGATGCTGCTGGCGCGGCCGGAGCCCGCGGCGCTGGCGCAGGCGCTGGCCGGGGTGGGCGTTTCGCCCGTGGCGTTGCATTGGCGGCTGCGGGTGCCGGCGCTGCTGCCGGGGCTGGCCCTGGGCTGGGCGGCGGGGTGCCTCGGCGGGGTGGCGGCGCTGGCGCCGGTGCTGGTGCGGGCATGAGCGCGCCGGAGCCGTTCCAGGCGATTGTGGTCGGCGGTGGGCTGGTCGGCAGTGCCATCGCCTGGGGGCTGGCGCGGGAAGGGCTGCGCTGCGTGCTGCTGGACGAGGGCGATATCGCCTTCCGCGCCAGCCGGGGCAATTTCGGCCTGGTCTGGGCGCAGTCGAAGGGTCAGGGCGCGCCGCACTACCAGCGCTGGACGCGCTATTCCGCCAATGCCTGGCCCGAGCTGGCGCAGGAACTGGCGGCGGCCGTGGGCGCCGATGTCGGGCTGCATCAGCCGGGCGGGGTGCATCTGTGCCTTTCCGACAAGGAGATGGCGGACCGCAGCGACCGCATGGCGCAGATGGCGCGGGAGGCCGGCAACAGCCTGCCTTTCCATTACCGGATGATCGAGGCTGCCGAACTCCGAGAGATGCTGCCGGCGCTGGGGCCGAGCGTGGTCGGCGCCAGCTTCACGCCTTACGATGGTCACGTGGACCCGCTGCGGCTGCTGCATGCGCTGCATCGGGCTTTTACCAGTGCTGGCGGTGTGTATGTGCCGAACGCCAAGGTGGAGCGCAGCAACGCCGCGCCGCACGACTTCCGCGTGTTTGCCGCCGGCCGCGTGTTCGAGGCACCGCGCGTGGTACTGGCCGCTGGCCTTGGCAATGCCGCTCTGGCGCCGGAATTCGGGCTCTCCGCGCCGGTCAGGCCGCAGCAGGGCCAGGTACTGGTGACGGAGCGCGTGGCACCGATATTCACCATGCCCACCACGTCAGTGCGGCAGACCATGCAGGGCAGCCTGCTGCTGGGCGACAGCGTGGCCGAGGTTGGCTACGACATCTCGCAGAAGCCGGCCGTGATGGCGGAAATTGCGAAGCGCGCGGTGCTGAGCTTCCCGTTCATCGCGCGGCTGAACATCGTCCGGGCCTGGTCGGCGCTGCGGATCATGCCGAAGGACGGCGTGGCCATTTATGACCAGAGCGAGCGCTTCCCCGGCGCCTATACCGCCAACTGCCATTCCGGCGTGACGCTGGCCGGCGCGCATGCCCGGCTGCTGGCGCCGATGATTGCGGCGGGGCAGTTGGACGGCATGATGGACTCCTTCTCGGCGAGGCGATTCGATGTACGCGACGCGGCCTGAGGCGCGGCCGGCCACCGTGGAGGTGTTCGTGGATGGCGTGGCGGTGCGGGTGCCCGCAGGTGCCAGCGCGGCGGCGGCGGTGCTGCTGGCCGGCAGCGCGGCCATTCGGGAAACCGCGGTGACCGGGGCGCCGCGGCTGCCGTACTGCATGATGGGCGTGTGCTTCGACTGCCTGGCGGAGGTGGACGGCGCGGCCAATGTGCAGGCCTGCATGGTGCCGGTGGTGGCGGGCATGCGGATTTCGCGCCAGGCCGGCGCCCGGGATGCGTTGATGCCGGAGGCGGGGCGATGAGCTTTGATCTCGCGGTGATCGGCGCCGGCCCGGCGGGCATGGCCGCGGCGGTGGAAGCGCGGGCGCTGGGGCTTGCGGTGCTGGTGGTGGATGAGCAGCCGGCGCCGGGCGGCCAGGTGTTTCGCAGTGTGGAAGCCGCGCATGGCGACGCCGTGCTGGGCGCCGAGTACAGCGCCGGCCTCGGGCTGGTGGAGAGTTTTCGTCGGTCCGGCGCGACGTATCGGCCCGGGACCACGCTGTGGCACCTGGACCCCGATAGCGGCGAGATGTCGCTGACCCCCGGCGGGCCGGCGGTGGCGCGGCGCGTGCTGCTGGCGACCGGCGCGCAGGAGCGGCCGGTGCCGATCCTCGGCTGGACGCTGCCGGGCGTGATGGGCATGGGCGCGGCGCAGATCATGCTGAAGACCGCCGGCGCGGTGCCGTCCGGCCAGGTGGTGCTGGCCGGGCAGGGGCCGCTGCTGTGGCTGCTGGCGGCGCAGCTGAAGCGCGCCGGGGCGGCGCCGGCCTTGATACTGGAAACCACGCCGAAGGGACGGCTGGCGGCGGCGTTCCGGGCGGGCGGCTGGTTTTCCGGGCGCGGGTTGCTGCTGAAGGGGCTGGGGCTGCTGCGGGAAACCCGCGGCCTGCCGGTGGTGCGGGCGGTGACCGGGCTGCGCGCCGAGGGCGAGGGCCGGGTGCAGCGCGTGGTCTGGGATGGCGGCAGCGCCGACTGCGACACGCTGCTGCTGCATGAGGGCGTGGTCCCGGCCACGCATATCCCGCTGGCCCTGGGGCTGGAGCATGCCTGGGATGTCCGGCAGCAATGTTGGCGCCCGGTGGTGGACGTCCACGGCGCGTCCTCGCATGACCGCGTGGCGGTAGCTGGCGATGGCGCGGGGATCGGCGGCTGGCAGGCGGCCGTCGCGTCCGGGCAACTGGCGGCGCTGGACGCCGCGCATCGGCTGGGGCGGCTGACGGCGGAAGGCCTGGCGCAGCGGGCCGCGCCGGTGCGGCGGATGCAGGCCGAGGCGCTGGCGCTGCGGCCTTTCCTGGATGCGCTGTACGCGCCCTCCGCCGCCGTGTTGGCGCCGCCGGACGACCAGGTGCTGGTCTGCCGGTGCGAGGAAGTCACGGCCGGCCAGGTGCGGGCGGCGGCGCGACTCGGGGCGCAGGGGCCGAACCAGGCGAAGACCTTCCTGCGCAGCGGCATGGGCGCCTGCCAGGGGCGGATGTGCGGCGCTACGGTGGCACGGATCATCGCCGAAAGTCGCGGCGTTACGCCCGAAACGGTTGCACCGCTGCGGCCTCGCGCGCCATACAAGCCGCTGACAGTGGCCCAGCTCGCGGGGCTGTGAGGCAACCGTTTTGCCGCTGCCACAGCGCGGTTCTTGGCGTTGGCGCTGGGGGGTTGTATGCCGTTGTCTGTGCTCAGAAGAACCCTGCTCCTCCCCGCTTTCATGGCCCTGGCCGGTCTGCCCTTTGGTTTGGCGCAGGCCCAGCCGGATGCCCGCTCGGCCGGCCTGGCCCGGCTGGCCGCCCGGCTGCGCGCGCTGGACACGGACGGGCTGAACCCCGCGGACTACGCCATACCGCCGGATGACATGGCCGGGACCGACCTGGCCGGATACGTCGAGCAGATCGGCCGCAGTGCCGCCCGCGCGCTGGTCGACCTGCTGCATGGCCGGGTGCGGAGCCTGCCGGGGCGGGTAGACATTCTGCGCGACACGGCGGCGTTGCCGCTGGAGCCCTGGCTGGCCGAGCTGGCCGGCAGTGCCGACCCCGCCGGCGTGCTGGACCGCGCCGCCCTGCTGCCGCCGGACGCCGCGGCGCTGAAGGCCGGCCTGGCCGAGGCGCGGATGCGCGCCGCGCTGACCTTCGCGCCCATCCCCGGTGGCGCGGCGCTGAGCGACACCATCGAGCCCGGCGCCTGGGACAGCGTGAAGATCCCGCTGCTGCGCGCCCGCATGGCGCTGACCGACCCCGGCGTGCGACGGGACGCCGGCAATGGCTACGACCCGACATTGGTGGAGGCGGTGAAGCGCTTCCAGGCCGCCGAGGGGCTGGAGGCGGATGGCCGCATCGGGCGCATCACGCTGGCGGCGCTGAACCGGCCGCTCTCCGCCCAGGTGGCGCAGTTCCGTGCGGCGCTGGACATGCGCCGCGCCGCCGCCGTGCCCGGGCCGGAACGCCGGGTGGAGGTGAATATCGCGCATCAGCGGCTGGCGGTGATCGAGGCCGGCCGTGCGCTGCTGGAGATGAACGTCATCGTCGGCAAGCCGGCGCGGCCGACGCCGATGCTGCGGGTGCGGCTGACCGCGATCCAGTTCAATCCGCGCTGGGGCGTGCCGCTGCGCAACATGAAGGAAGACCTGCTGCCGCGCTTCCGGCGCGACGCCAGGGCGATGATGGAGAAGGGCTTCCGGGTTTATTCCGTGGTCAACGGGCAGCCGGTGGAAGTTGACGCGACCACGATCGATTGGAACCGGATCAACCCCGACCGCTTTCCGTATTTCATCCGCCAGGATGCCGGCGACGGCAATGCGCTGGGGCGGATCAAGTTCGTCATTCCCAACAGCGACGACATCTTCATGCACGACACGCCGGACCGGCACCTGTTCCGCCGGCCGGACCGGGCGTTTTCCTCGGGCTGCATCCGGCTGGAGAAGCCGATGGAACTGCTGGAGATCGCCATGATGGGGATGCCCGGCTTCGACCGGCCGCGAATCGACAAGCTGCTGGCGGACCGGGTGACGGCGGGGACCGCCGTGCGCCAGGTGATGCCGGTGCGGCTGCACTACACCACCGCGGTGGTTGAGGGCGGCAAGGTGGCACTTCGCCCGGACATCTACGGACTTGACGAGGCCTATGCGCGTGCGATGGATGCGCCCGCACGGATGGCATCTGTTGGAGTTCGTTGATGGTACGTTGGCGTCGTGAGCCCTGCCCCTGCTGCACCGCGCAGCCCGACTGGGTATGCGAGGCACCAGCGGAGCCTGGCCCAAGCCGACGCGGCTTGTTGAGCGCAGCCCTGGGTCTGGCGACCGCCGGGCTGGCGACTGCGGGCCTGGTCCGGCCGGCCTTCGCCGCGCCGGGGGACCGCAGCATCGGCATCACGCGGATCGGCACCGGGGATAGCTTCAACGGGGTGTATTGGCGCGATGGCCGTTACGACACCGAGGCGCTGCGCCAGTTGAACTGGGTGCTGCGCGACCCGCATCTGGACGAAGCCACGCCGATGGACCCGCGGCTGTTCGACGTGCTGAACGCGGTCGCCGGGCGGATGGACACGAGCCCGTTCTATGAGGTCGTCAGCGGTTATCGTGCGCCGGAGACCAACGCCGCGAATGCGCGCCGGTCCCGCCGGGTTTCCCGCCAGAGCCTGCATATGAGCGGGATGGCGGCCGATGTGCGGCTGCCGGGGCGCTCCTCCATGGGCATGGCGCGGCTGGCGGCGGAGATGCAGATGGGCGGCGTCGGGCTGTATCGGCGCGACGGGTTCGTGCATTTGGATTGCGGGCCGTCGCGGCGCTGGTAGCCGCGCGGTTGTGGTCGCGGCGCTGGTAGCCGCTTGGTACGCCGCCGGCGCTAGGTCGGCTCGATGGAACCTGCGCCGCTGGTGGCCCGGGCTGCGCCCGGGCCGTTTCACGCTTCAGCGGTTCTGCGGATAGGCGCCCGACGTGTTGCTGCGGGTCGCTCGGTCGTAGCCGCGCTCGACCGCGGTGCCCGGCGGGTTGGCGCGGGTGCCGTCGCGCTGGGCCGGATAGGCGCCGGAGGTATCGGTGCCGGCGGCGCGGTCCAGGGTACGTTCGGCGGCAGTGCCGGCCGGGTTGTTGCCGGTGCCATCGGCCGAGGTGCGCGGGCTGCCGGTTGTCTGGTCATAGGCGCGCTGGGCGGCAGTGCCGGGCGGATTGCCGCGGCTGCCGTCGCGGGTGCTGTCGCAGGCGGCCAGCAGGGTCAGGGCAGCGAGGGCGGCGAGGACGGGGGGAGTACGCATGATGCGGGGACTTTCGCAAGGTTACCTCACCAGAGCGAAGTTGCCGCCCCGGGGTTCCTTATGCCGCCGCCGCTTGTGTGGTGAAGCGCAGCGCCGGTTGCCCCACGAAGTCATGGGCGCCCACATGGGTCAGGCTGCCGTGTGTATCCAGCCAGACCTTGCCGCCGATGGCGCGCCAGCGATGGCAGAAGGTCCAGTCCTCGCTGATGTACTGGCCGGATTCCGGTGAGATCATGCAGTCGAACAGGGCGTGGCTGGGGGTGCCCTCGGCGGCGGCGGGGTTGTAGGCGTCCACGCCGATGTAACGGGTTTCCGGATAGGCCTGCACCATGCGCTCCAGCGCGTCCCGCCGCAGCAGCATGAAGCCGGTGCCGGCGTGGCGCGCGGTGATGAAGTCGTCCATGCGTTCGGCCTCGCGGCCCTGACAGGGTTCGCCGACATACAGCAGGGCGGCGGCGTCGGCCGGTTCGCCGGCGCGCTGGCGGGCCGGGGCGGTCTGCCAATGCAGCACCTTCAGCGGGTAGATGCCGGCAACGACGGGTTGGTCGAAGCCGAGCATGCGCTCCAGCTGTTCCGGCTCGAAGCCGATATCGGCATCGACGAACAGCAGGTGCGTGGCGGCGGGGTTGGCCAGGAAGCGTGCCACCAGCGTGTTGCGGCTGCGGGTGATCAGGCTGTCATGCCCCAGCATCTCCAGCGTGAACTGCACCCGCTGGGCCAGCGGCGAACAGAGCAGGCGCAGGATGCTCAGCATGTACGCCTGGTGGACCATGGCGCCGAAGCAGGGGGTGGCGATGACAACGTGCATCCGCCCAGCCTGCGCTGCGAAGTCTTGCCGAAACCTTGCCGGCGGCCTTTGCTGGGTACCGAAAAGCGTGATCGGGGAGTTTCGCCATGGTGTTGACGGTGGCTATCGGGGGCTTGGGCGCCATTGGCGCGCATCTGGCGCGGGCGCTGGATGCGGGGGTCGAGGGGCTGCGGCTGGTGGCGGTCTCGGCGCGGGACCAGGACAAGGCAAAGCGCACCATCGCCGGCTTCAAGGCGCCGCCATTGCTGGTCGGGCTGGCGGAGCTGGCCGAGCATGCCGATGTGGTGGTGGAAGCGGCGCCGGCCGCGGTGTTCGAGCAGATCGCCGAGGCCGCCATCGGGCGCGGCCGCATCTTCGTGCCGTCCAGCGTCGGCGCGCTGCTGCCGCGGATGCACCTGGTGGCGCGCGCGCGGGAAACGGGGGCGCGGATCGTGGTGCCGACCGGCGCGCTGCTGGGGCTGGATGCGGTGCGCGCGGCGGCCGAGGGCAATGTCAGCAGCGTCACCATCGAGACGCGCAAGCCGCCGCGGGGCTTGGAGGGCGCGCCGTATCTGGTGGAGCACAACATCGACGTCTTCGCCATCACCACGCCGACCATCGTGTTCAAGGGCAATGCCTTCGACGCGGCGAAGGGCTTCCCGGCCAATGTGAACGTGGCGGCGGCGCTGGCCCTGGCGGGCATTGGGCCGGAGCGCACAATGGTGGAAATTTGGGGCGACCCGACGGTGACGCGGAACACCCACACCATCCGGGTGGAAGCCGAGACGGTGCGGCTGACCATGACGATTGAGAACGTGCCGAGCGAGGAGAACCCGCGCACCGGCAAGATCACGCCGCTGTCGATCCTGGCCTGCCTGCGCGGGTTGACCAGCACGTTGAAGGTGGGGTCGTGAACCGGCGCCTGCTGCTGGCCGCGCCGGCGCTGCTGCTGGCCCCGCGCGGTGCCCGCGCCGCCGCCTGGCCGGACAAGCCCATCCGCGTCGTGGTGCCCTATGCGCCGGGGACGAATTCGGATGTGCAGACCCGCCTGGCCACCGCGCATATGGCGCAGACGCTGGGCCAGGCCTTCGTGGTGGAGAACCGCGCCGGCGCCGGTGGCAGCGTGGGCGCCGAGGCGGTGGCGAAGGCTCGGCCGGATGGCTACACGCTGCTGACCGGCAGCAACGGGCCGCTGGCGATCAACCCGGCGCTGCAACCGCGGCTGGGCTATGCGGTGAACGACTTCGCCGCCATCGGCATGATCAGCCGCGCCAGCCACACCATTTCCGTCCGCGCCGATGCGCCGTGGAAGACGCTGGCGGAGTTCATCGCCGCGGCGAAGGCCGACCCGGGGCGGATCAGCATGGGCAGCAGCGGCACCGGCAGCGCCACGCATTTCACGCTGGAGATGCTGCAGGGCCAGACCGGCGTGCGGCTGACGCATGTGCCGTATCGGGGCAGCAGCGTGGCGGTGCCGGATTTGGTCGCGGGCAATGTCGCCAGCGTGTGCTGCGAGCTGACCACCGTGCTGCCGACCCTGCGCGGCGGGCTGACCCGGGTGCTGGCGTTGGCCGCCGAAACCCGCAGCCCGCTGGTGCCGGAGGTAGTGACCGCCAGTGAAGCCGGACTGCCCGGCTTCACCGGGGCCAGCTGGGTGGGGCTGGTGGCGCCGGCCGGGGTGCCGGCGGAGGCGATGGCGGCGCTCTCGCGGGCCTTCCTGGCGGCGATGGCGGATGCCACGGTGCAATCACGTACGCGCGAGGCCGGCGCCGACCCGGCACCGGAGGTTGAACGGACCCCCGCAGGTTTCGCGGCTTTCATCCAGCGCGAGGCGGCACGGGTGCGCGAGGTGGCCGCCAGCAGCGGCATGAAGCTGGAATAAGGGCTGGTGCGGCGCCCCCGAATTGCCACGTAATGTGGTTAAGGAGCGGGTATGGCCGAGGATGACGACGTAACCCTCACCGGTAAGGTGAAGGACAAGCTGATCGAGGCGAAGCAGGCCTGGGCGCGCGACGGCCGGCTGCTGACCGGCGATGTCGGCGGGCGGGACCGGCTGCCGCCGGGGCAGACACTGGTAAAAGACTGGCCGGTGCTGGATCTGGGCGTGCAGCCCGAGGTGAAGCCGGACAAGTGGCGGCTGCGGCTGGAAGGCCTGGTCGCCGCGCCATTGGCACTGACCCTGCCGGACTTCATGGCGCTGCCGCAGACCGAACTGGTCAACGACATCCACTGCGTCACCGCCTGGAGCCGCTACGACAACCACTGGCAGGGCGTGCGCGCGGCCGATTTGCTGGCCATGGCGCGGCCAACCCAGGCGGCGCGCTTCGTCAGCTTCACCAGTTACGACGGCTATACCACCAATGTCTCGCTGGCCGATTTCGCCGAGCAGGAGGTGTTGCTGGCGCATAGCTGGGAAGGCCAGCCGCTGACCCGCCAGCATGGCGGTCCGGTCAGGGTGGTTCTGCCAAAACTGTATTTCTGGAAGTCGCCGAAATGGGTGACGCGGATCGAGTTGCTGGGCGTGGATCGGCCCGGCTTCTGGGAGGTGCGCGGCTACCACAACAATGGCGACCCTTGGGCGGAGGAGCGTTATGGCTGATGTCGGCAGGCGTAAGGCGGCCTTGACCGGGGCGGCGCTGCTGGGCGGAGCGGCTGGCGAGGCGAATGGCTTCGACTTCCGCTTCACCGCGATCGAGGGCGGGGCGATGCCGCTGGCGGCGTTTCGCGGCAAGGCGATGCTGGTGGTGAACACCGCCAGCTTCTGTGGCTACACGCCGCAATACGCCTCGCTGCAACGGCTGCATCAGCGCTACGAGGCGCGCGGCCTGGTGGTGCTTGGCGTGCCGAGCACGGACTTCAACCAGGAAAGCCACGATGCCGCCGCGATCAAGCAGTTCTGCGACGCGAACTACGACGTGACCTTCCCGATGACGACGCCTGAGCATATCCGC
Organism: Acetobacteraceae bacterium; assembly: GCA_947371015.1. Taxonomy (GTDB): domain Bacteria; phylum Pseudomonadota; class Alphaproteobacteria; order Acetobacterales; family Acetobacteraceae; genus CAIMOR01. The sequence continues at coordinate 14,501 of CANBNK010000021.1, forward strand.
GGCGCGCAGGTGCACCCGTTCTTCGCCTGGGCCGCGGGCAAGGCGGGCGGGCCGCCGGCGTGGAACTTCCACAAGTACCTGGTGGCGCGGGACGGCCGCACGGTGCGGGCCTTCAACACCCAGGTGGAGCCGGAAGCGCCGCAGCTGATCCGCGCCATCGAGGCGGCGTTGGTGGCTACCCCGCCCGCCGCCTGAGCGAGCGGCCGGCGGCGGGGCCGCGAGCCCCGTGGCGGCAACTGCCCCGCTAAGCCGCCAGCCGCTTCAGCAGGTCGGCGACGGCGCTTTCGAACATCTCGGTGGTCAGGCGTCTCGTAGAAGTGTTGTAGCGGCTGACATGGTAGCTGTTGGCCAGCAGCAGCCCGTCCGGCAGCACATGGATGGCGCCATGGGCGAAGCGCTTGTGGCTGACCGGCAGGCCGCAGGCGCGCAGCGCCGCCGCATGCGCCAATACACCCAGGGCCAGCACTGCCTTCAGGTTCGGCATGGCGGCCAGCTCGGCGCGGAGGAACTGGTTGCAGGTGCGGGTTTCCAGCGGCTCCGGCAGGTTGGCCGGGGGGACGCAGCGGACCGCATTGGTGATCCGGCAGCCCAGCATCTGCATGCCGTCGTCGGGGTCCTCCAGGTAGGTGCCCTGGGCCAGACCGAACTTCAGCAGCGTGGCGTAGAGCAGCTTGCCGGCGTGGTCGCCGGTGAAGGGGCGGCCGGTGCGGTTGGCGCCCTTCTGGCCCGGGGCCATGCCCAGCACCAGCAAGGGCGCCTGCTGCGGACCCCAGCTGGGCACCGGGCCATTGTGCCAGCCCGGCTGCTTTTCCCGGTTGGCGGTGCGCAGCGCGGCCAGGCGGGGGCAAAGCGGGCAGTCGTGGCCGGGGTTGGTCGGGCCACCTGGGGACAAGCTGGCGGCGCTCACTCCGGCAGTTCCGGCTCGCCCTGGAAGGGGTCCGCCGGGGTGGGCGTGCGCGGCGGCACGGCGGGGCTGCGCGGCTGGGCGGCGGCGCCCATGCGCGGGCGCGGTTCCACCTGGCGCCGGGTGATGTGTTCGGCCATGTCCATCAGGTCAACGAAGCCATCGGCCTGGCGGCGCAACTCGTCGGCGATCATCGCCGGCTGGGTGCGGATGGTGGAGACCACGGTGACCTTGCAGCCCAGGCGCTGCACCGCTTCCACCAGGCGGCGGTAGTCGCCATCGCCGGAGAACAGCACTGCGTGGTCGATACGGGGCGCGATGTCCAGCATGTCCACCGCCAGTTCCACATCGACGTTGCCCTTGACCCGGCGGCGGCCATTGGCGTCCGTGAACTCCTTGGCCGGCTTGGTCACCACCGAATAACCGTTGTAGCCCAGCCAATCGACCAGCGGCCGCAGCGGCGAGTATTCTTCGGATTCCAGCAGCGCCGTATAGTAATAGGCGCGCACGAGGTACCCTTCGCCGCGGAAGTAGTTGAGCAGGTTGCGATAATCGACGTCGAAACCGAGGGTACGAGAGGCGGCGTAGAGATTGGCGCCGTCAATGAACAGCGCGAGGCGTTCCGGGTCTGACAAAGGAGGTTCTCTCAAAATGCAGTTGGGACGAATCCGAATGCAGCATAGTAGAGAGACATTGCCAGATTGTAAGCGAAATCGCCGTGATCATCATTGCGCTGGGCGCAAACCTGCCAGACCCCGATGGGCACCCTCCGTTGCAGGCCTGCCTGCGGGCGGTGGCCGGGTTGGCGGCCTTGCCGGGGTTGCGGCTGGTGGCGACCTCGCGCTGGTACGCCACCGCGCCGGTGCCGCCGCTGCCGGGCGCGCCGGACTACACCAACGGCGTGGTCCGGCTGGAAGGCGAGGCCGAGCCGGCGGCGCTGCTGGCGGCGCTGCATGGGCTGGAAGCCGGCGCCGGGCGGCAGCGGCCCTATCTCAACGCGCCACGGACGCTGGACCTGGATTTGATCGACCTGAACGGCCTGGTGCGGGACAGGCCGGACCCGGTGCTGCCGCATCCGCGAGCGCATCTGCGGCGCTTCGTGCTGCAACCGCTGGCCGAGGTGGCGCCGGGATGGCGGCATCCCCGGCTGGGGGTGACGGTGGAGGCGCTGCTGGCCGGGCTTGGGGATGCGCCCCTGGTGCCCTTGCCGGCCGGAACCTGAGACCGGACTGGTGAACGGCGCGGGTCGGCCTTATCGCCGCTTCAGCGCCGGCGCGGGAAGCCGCCATCGGGCGAGGAGATGAAGTCCTGCGCGGCGGCGCCGGCAGCCTCCGAGACTCGCGGCAGCCGGGGCAGGTTGCCCAGGCGCGCCAACGTGACCAGCGGGCCGGCGGTGAAGGCCGGGCCGGACAGGGCGGCTTCGGCGCCAGCCTGGCTGCCGGCGTGCAAGGCAGCGGCGGCGCGGCGCAGCTGGGTCAGCACCAGCGTGGCATCGGCCTGCGGCGCGATGGCCAGGGCCTGGCGCATTTCGGCCTGGGCGACCAGCAGCTTGGACAGCAGGGCAGGGTTGATCGAGGGCGCGATGCGCGGATTGTCCTGCACCTCGCTGGTCAGGAACTCCAGCTGGGCGGCGGCCAGGGCGGCCTCGGCCGGGCGGCCGCGGTACTGGCTGGTGTCGCCCAGGGTCTGCGGGGCATAGATCGCGGCGCCACGGACGTTGTCGCCGACGCCGCCGAGATAGTTGCCCACGGGGTCGGCGCTGCACCCGGCCAGCAGCAGGGCCAGCGCCGCCAGCAGCGGCAGGGCCAGGGCCAGTTGCGGGGCCAGGTGCGCGGTGGCGGCGGCCTGGGCGGTGGTACTGGCGCGGTGGCGGTTCGGCTTGACGGGCATCGCTGCCTCCATTGGCTGCACGGCCAGCCAAGCGCTGATGGCGGGGCTGGGGCAAGCCACGAAGCGTATCACGCCTTGCCCTTCGGGGTGGCCCCTGCCACACAACGCCGCCACAATGCACCAGCCATGACCGACGACCTGCCCAACGAATCCCTGCCCGCCGGCTTGCTGCCCGCCGGCCTTGTTGACCTGCTGCCGCCCGAGGCCGAGCGCGAAGCCGCGCTGGTCGAGGCGCTGATGGCCGGCTTCGGCGCCCATGGCTATGAGCGGGTGAAGCCGCCCTTGCTGGAATTCGAGGACAGCCTGCTGGCCGGTTCCGGCGCCGCGGTGGCGGACCAGACCTTCCGGCTGATGGACCCCGTCAGCCAACGCATGATGGGCCTGCGCGCCGATACCACGCCGCAGGTGGCGCGCATTGCCGCGTCACGCCTCGGGCTGCAGAAGCGCCCGCTCCGGCTGTGCTACGCGGTGGAGGCGCTGCGCGTGCGCGGCACCCAGTTGGCGCCAGCCCGGCAACTGACCCAGGCGGGGGTGGAACTGGTCGGCAGCGACAGCGCGGCCGCCGATGCCGAGGTGGCCGTGGTGGCGGTGCAGGCGCTGGCCGCCGTGGGCGTGCGCGACGTGTCGCTGGACATCACCCTGCCGACGCTGGCGCCGGCGCTGTTCGAGGCCGCCGGGCTGGAGCCGGGGCTGCGGCTGCGGCTGGGCCGGGCGCTGGACCGCAAGGATGCCGCCGTGGTGGCCACGCTGTCAGCCGAGGCCGGGCCGCTGGCCGTCTCGCTGCCGTCGCTGCTGCAGGCCGCCGGGCCGGCCGAGGGCGCGCTGGCCGCGCTGCGTGCCGCGACGCTGCCGCCGGCCGCCCAGGCCATTGCCGACAACGCGGCGGCGGTCATCGCCGCCATTCGCGCGTTGGCGCCGGAGTTGCGCATTACGCTGGACCCGGTGGAGTTCCGCGGCCTGCGCTACCATGTCGGCGTTGCCTTCACGCTGTATGGCCCGGGCACCGCTGGCGAGTTGGCCAAGGGTGGCCGCTACATGGCGGGCGACGAACCCGCCACGGGCATGACACTCTATCCCGATGCGGTGCTGCGCGCGGCGCCGCCGCATGTGGCGCGGCCACGCGTCTTCGTGCCGGTCGGGGCCGGGGCGGCGGCTGCCGCGCTGCGGGCGCAGGGCTTTGCCACCGTGGCGGCGCTGTCCTCGGCGGATACCGCGGACGGGCTGCGCTGCACGCATATTCTCCAGGACGGCGCCGCCGTGGCGCTACCGTCCGATCGGCGGAGGGCGGAAGCGCCCGGAGCCGTGAATCGGCCGGAAGTAACAAGCAAGGACTGAAGCGATGGCCAATGTGGCAGTCATCGGCGCGCAATGGGGCGACGAGGGCAAGGGCAAGGTCGTGGACTGGCTGGCCAGCCGCGCCGAGATCGTGGTGCGGTTCCAGGGCGGCCATAACGCCGGGCATACGCTGGTGGTGGGCGACCAGACCTACAAGCTGAGCCTGCTGCCCTCCGGCGTGGTGCGCGGCAAGCTGGGCATTATCGGCAATGGTGTGGTGCTGGACCCCGAGGCGCTGCTTTCCGAGATCGCCAAGGTCGGCGCCCAGGGGCTGAAGGTGACGCCGGAGAACCTGCGCATCGCCGAGAACGTGCCGCTGATTCTGCCGCTGCACCCGGCGCTGGACCAAGCGCGGGAAGCTGCGCGCGGTGGCGACAAGATCGGCACCACCGGGCGTGGCATCGGCCCGGCGTACGAGGACAAGGTCGGCCGCCGCAGCATACGGCTGTGCGATCTGGCCGAGCCGGAGACGCTGAGCGCCAAGCTGGACGAGCTGCTGCTGCACCACAACGCGCTGTTCCGCGGCCTGGGCGCGCCACAGTTCCAGAAGCAGCCGCTGCTGGACCGGCTGCTGGAGCTGGCGCCGCTGCTGCTGCCGTTCAGCGAGGCGGTGTGGGAACGGCTGGACGACGCCCGCGCCACCGGCAAGCGCGTGCTGTTCGAGGGCGCCCAGGCGGTGATGCTGGACGTGGACCACGGCACCTACCCCTACGTCACCTCGTCCAACACCGTGGCCGGCAATGCCGCGGCGGGTGCCGGCGTCGGGCCGGATACCATCGGCATGGTGCTGGGCATCGCCAAGGCCTACTCGACGCGAGTCGGCAGCGGTCCGTTCCCGAGCGAGCTGTTCGACGATGTCGGCAAGGGGCTGGGCGACCGCGGCTTCGAATACGGCACCGTGACTGGCCGGCGCCGGCGCTGCGGCTGGTTCGACGCCTGCATGGTACGTCAGGCGGTCAAGGTCGGCGGCATCAATGGCATCGCGCTGACCAAGCTGGACGTGCTGGATGGCATGGCCGAGCTGAAGATCAACACCGGCTATCGGATCAACGGCCAGGTGTTCAAGCGCCTGCCGGCGGCGATGCGGGCACAGGCGGCGGCCGAGCCTATCTATGAGGTGATGGAAGGTTGGCCCGGCAGCACGCGCGGCGCGCGCAGCTATGCCGACCTGCCCGCCCAGGCGGTGAAGTACGTGCGGCGCATCGAGGAACTGGTCGAGGCGCCGGTGGTGCTGCTGTCCACCAGCCCGGAGCGCGACGATACCATCACCCTGCGCGACCCCTTCGCGGGCTGAGCCTGGTGGCAGGGTGGTCTTCGACAGGCCGGAGACCACCCGCCACTCGGGTTTTCCAAAAAATGGTGTCGTGATCGCCTAGGGAGAGTAACTCTTCCTAAATCGATCCGCCGTATCGTTCGTGCGTCACAAGGACGCGCAACATGCACAATCCTGTACGCTTCGTTACCCGTTTCGCCCCGCTGGGTGCCGCGCTGCTGCTGGTGGCCGGTTGCGCCACCGGCTCCGGCTTCAGCCAGGCTGGGGATGGCCGGGTGCAGATTGCCGGGCCGCTGGACAGCATCGCCCGGGCACCCCGGATGCGCGCCGCGCGCGGCTGCGACTTTCCGGCCCTGGACAATGCGCTGGTGGCCAGCCAGTTGATGAATGCGACCATGGGCGGCCCGCCGGTGGCGGCGACGGTGTTCGAGTGCCACCGCAGTGCTTCGCTGCGTTGAGCGCCTGATGCGCGGCGGCGCGAAGCGGCCAGGGCGCTGAAGCAGGCGCCCTGAGGCGTTGCTACCGCTTCATCTGCTCCACGCCGTGCTGTTCGCGCACGGCATGGAAGCGCAGCGCCGGGAACTCCTCCTCGGCACGCTTGCGGCGCCAGTCGCTGCCGAAGAAGGCGACCAGCTCGTCGTCATGGTCCTCGCCGCAGTCGCGCCGGTTCAGCGTGCGGAACTTTTCTGCCTGCGCCTTGTCGTCGCTGACCACCCAGCGCATCTGCGTCCAGTTGGTCTCGTTGAAGCCCGCGGGGACGCCGTATTCCACCTTCAGCCGGCTGGCCAGCACGTCCAACTGCAACTGGCCGACCACGCCAACCACGGGCGGCGAGCCGTCCAATGGGCGGAACAACTGCACCACGCCTTCCTCGGCCAGCTGGTCCAGCGCGACGCGCAGCTTCTTGGCCAGCATCGGGTCTTCCAGCCGGATGTGACGCAGGATTTCCGGCGCGAAGCTGGGGACACCCCGGAAATTGAGGTCCTCACCTTCGGTTAGCGTGTCGCCAATTCGTAAAATGCCGTGGTTTGCGACGCCGACGACGTCACCTGGCCAAGCTTCCTCGGCCACTTGCCGGTCCTTGGCGAAGAAGAACAGCGGCGCGTTGACCGGCACCTGCTTGCCGGTACGCACCTGCTTCAGCCGCATGCCCTTCCACAGCCGGCCGCTGCACAGCCGCACAAAGGCGACGCGGTCGCGGTGCTGCGGGTCCATGTTCGCCTGGATCTTGAAGACGAAGCCGGTCAGCTTCTCCTCGCCGGGGTCCACGCTTCTGGGATCGCCCTGCCTTGGTTGCGGCGGCGGCGCGTACTTGGCCAGCCCGTCCAGCAGGTGGCCCACGCCGAAGTCGCGCAGTGCCGAGCCGAAGAAGATCGGCGTCAGCGTGCCCTGGCGGAAGGCCTCCAGGTCCCATTCGGGGAAGCCGGCCAGCGCCAGCTCGGCCTCGTCCTTCAGCGCCTTCGCCCGCTCGGGCCCGACCAACTCGGCCAGCTTCGGGTCGTCGATGCCGGTCATCTGGATTGCGCTGCCGTCATCGGCATCCACCGGCAGGAACTTGTTGGTGACCAGGTCGAAGGTGCCGGCGAACTCGTTGGAGCGACCGACCGGCCATGCCGCCGGCGTCACGTCCAGCGCCAGGGTCTTCTCGATGTCGTCGATCAGCTCGAACGGGTCGAGCGCCTCGCGGTCCATCTTGTTGACGAAGGTGATGATGGGGATGTCGCGGAGACGGCAGACCTCGAACAGCTTTCTGGTTTGCGCCTCGATGCCCTTCGCCGCGTCCAGCACCATGACAGCGGCGTCCACGGCGGTGAGGGTGCGATAGGTATCTTCGGAAAAATCCTCGTGGCCCGGCGTGTCCAGCAGGTTGAACACCAGGCCGCCGCGCTCGAAGGTCATCACGCTGGTGGCGACCGAGATGCCGCGGTCCTGCTCGATCTTCATCCAGTCGGACCGGGTGCGCCGGGCATTGCCCTTGGCGCGCACCGCGCCGGCCAACTGGATGGCGCCGCCCTTCAGCAGCAGGCGCTCGGTCAGCGTGGTCTTGCCGGCATCCGGGTGGGCGATGATCGCGAAGGTGCGGCGGCGCGCGGCTTCGGTCGCGACCTGGCTCGGCGGGGCGTTGCTCAGGTGGTGGGCGGGGGGCGGCGTATCCATTGTGGCGCGGATGTAGGCCCTGGCGGCCCCCGGCGCCAGCCCGCGTTCAGGCCAGCAGCGGATTGGGACGGTGGGTTGGAACGAAAAAGGGGCGCCGCTGGTGCGACGCCCCTCCGTTGGTTCAGCGGCTGCGCGCCGCCCAGATCAATCGACCGCGAGCCTGCGCTCGACGATCTGCTGCTTCATGCTCTTCTGCAGCTTCTCGAAGGCGCGCACCTCGATCTGACGGACCCGTTCGCGGCTGATGTTGTACTGCTGCGAAAGCTCCTCCAGCGTCGTCGCCTCATCCTTCAGGCGGCGTTCGATCAGGATGTGGCGCTCGCGATCGTTCAGCGTCTTCAGCGCGTGGTTGAGCAGTTGGCGGCGGTTGGACATGTCCTCCCGCTCGGCCAGTTCCTCCTCCTGGGTCTCCTGGTCATCGACCAGCCAGTCCTGCCATTCGCCTTCGCTGTCGGCGCGGACCGGGGCGTTCAGGCTGTGGTCGGAACTCGCCAGGCGGCGGTTCATGCTGATCACGTCCTGCTCTGGCACCTGGAGCGCGTGGGAGATCTTCGCCACCTGTTCCGGCTGCAGGTCGCCTTCCTCCAGCGCCGCCATCTGGCCCTTGAGCCGGCGGAGGTTGAAGAACAGCTTCTTCTGCGCCGCGGTGGTGCCCATCTTCACGAGCGACCAGCTGTGCAGAATGTATTCTTGAATCGCGGCGCGAATCCACCACATCGCATATGTCGCCAAGCGGAAGCCGCGTTCCGGGTCGAAGCGCTTCACCGCCTGCATCATGCCGACGTTGCCTTCGCTGATGAGTTCACCCACCGGCAGGCCGTAGCCGCGGTAGCCCATGGCGATCTTGGCGACGAGGCGGAGATGCGAGGTGACCAGCCGATGGGCCGCCGGTTCATCCGCGGATTCCTTCCAGCGCTTCGCCAACGAGAGTTCCTCGTCCGGCGTGAGCATCGGGAATTTGCGGATGTCCTGCAGATAGCGTGAGAGGTTGCCCTCGGGGGCCATCGGTATCGAGAGAGTGGAAGCCATGAAGGGTTATCTGCCTCCTGCGCCAGCGAACCCACCCCGTGACGGCGGCGGTCGGACCGGCGACTGATCCTGGCAGGATGAACGTCCCTCAAGCCCACCCGGCCGCGCAGGCCCCGGTCACGTCGGGGCGAGGTTGCGGCGCCGGGCTCATCGGCACCCGGGGGACGCTGCCAATGCTTCTTCTAGCGGGTCGCGGCGCGGCGCGCAAGAAAAACCAACCGTGGAGGTTGGTTACTCGTCGTTACACTTCGTCGAGCAGGGTTAACAACGCTGCCATGTCCGGCGGCGGCGGCGCGCTGAAACTCAGCGGCTGGCCGGTGACCGGATGGCGGAAACCCAGGGTTTCCGCGTGCAGCGCCTGGCGGGGGAAGGCCAGCAGGGTGTTGCGCACCTCCGCCGGCAGGGTGCGGGCGCCGGTGGGAACGCGACGAAGATATACCGGGTCCCCCACCAAGGGATTTCCCATGGTCGCGAGATGCACCCGAATCTGGTGGGTCCGCCCGGTGGCCAGTTTGCAGCGCAGCAGGGCGCAACCCTGGTCCCAGGATTTCTGCGTGGCGTACCGCGTCAGCGCCTGCTTGCCGCCGCGGGTGACCACCGCCATGCGCTTGCGGTCGGTCGGGTGGCGGCCGATGGCACCTTCGATCTCGCCCTCCGGCGGCGCGGGCACGCCCCAGCACAGCGCCAGGTAGCTGCGGTCCAGGTCGCGGGTGGCGAAGTTTTCGGAGAGGGTGCGGTGGGCGCGGTCGGATTTCGCCACCACCATGATGCCGCTGGTGTCCTTGTCCAACCGATGGACGATGCCGGGGCGCATCTCCCCGCCGATGCCGGAGAACTCCTCCCCCGCATGGGCCAGCAGGGCATTGACCAGGGTGCCGTCGGCGTTGCCGGGTGCGGGGTGGACCACCAGGCCGGCGGGTTTGTTCAGGACGATGAGGTCGGCGTCCTCGAATAATATGGTGAGCGGGATGTCCTGGGCCTGCGGTGTCGCCGGTTCCGGCGGCGGCAGGTTCAGGGTGTAGATCAGCCCGGCCTTGGCGGGTTCGGATGGGTCGCGCACCGGCTTCTCGCCCCGGCTGAGATGGCCCTGGTCGATCAATGCCTTGACGCGGGACCGCGATAGCGAACCTATCGTGGTCGCGACGACGCGGTCGATGCGCTGGCCGTGGTCTTCCGGCGTGGCGGTGAAGACGAAGTTTTCAGGGGGATTTGGGGTGAGGGCGCTCAAGATACTGGTCGTTGTGATGGGGGTGCTGATTGTCGGCGGCACCGTGGGCCTCGGCGTGGTGCTCGTAAAGCGGATGAATGCCTCGGCCGGTGGGGCCGTGGTGGGTCCCTGGGCGCTGGAAGGGCAACCGGTGGGGACGCGGATGCTGAGCCTGGCGGCGGCTGAGCAAAGCCTGGCGCTGCTGGTGGCGCGGCCGGATGGCGAGCGTGTGCTGCTGTTGGACGTGAAGCAGCGCCGGGTTGTCGGCGAAATCCTGCTGCGACCCTAACTCCGCCGCTTGCGCATGGCGAAGTTGGGCGTTAGAAGCGCGGCCTGCCTGAAGGGTCCCCTTCGTCTAGAGGCCTAGGACACCGCCCTCTCACGGCGGTAACAGGGGTTCGAATCCCCTAGGGGACGCCAGGTATTTCAATGGGTTAGTTGTGTGAGCTCCGCTCCGCATTTTCCTGGTCCCGATCGAATCTGTAACGGCCACCCCTGCCATGATGCGGGGTCGCGGCCTGCGATTTTGCCGCCCCCCCGACCGCATGACGCTGTATCACAGTGCCAGCGACGGCCATCAGTCCGCCTGAAGTGCGGCAACGCCGCCTGCGAGTCCGATCCAGGCCCGCGCCGGAGAGCGCATCGGGTGCAACCTGGACGCCCGACCACGACTGAGCTTCGACGCGTGCGCGATGCAGAATCGTTACGGTTTCAATCATTGCCCCTGACGCAACCTTAGGTTACTTGGGTTAACAATTGGGTAAGTTCCTTAGCATTCTTTCTGGGTGCGCACCGAAGATCGAACGAGAAGGCACTACCATGACCTCATGGCGCTCAAGAATGCCCAAGCGGGTGGGCCTGGCGGGCCTGGTTCTGGCGGCGGCGCCTTGGGTCCCGGCGTTGGCGGGGGATCTTTCGGAAACCTGGCGCCTCGCGGAGAGCAGCGACCCCACCTGGCGGGCCGCGATCCATGAGCAACGCGCCGCGTCCGAGGCGCGGCCGCAGGCCTGGGCGCCCTTCATGCCACAGGTCAGCGCCAACGCCGGCTATACCTACACGCGGCAGAACATCCTCAGCAGCGACAACCGGGTCTTCGCCCGCGGCCGCAGCAACTTCCCGACGGCTGACTATGCGCTGACGCTGGAACAGTCGATCTGGAACTACACCAACTGGGCCACGCTGCGGAAAGCGCGGGCCACGGTCGGTGCTTCCGAGGCGACGCTGGAGGCGGCGCGGCAGGACATGCTGCTGCGCGCGGCAGAGCGCTATTTCTTCTCCGTGGCGGCGCTGGAGAGCCTGGTGTCGATCCAATCCGAGAAGCGTGCGGTGGGCCGGCTGCGCGACGTGGCCCGCGCCCGCCAGCGCGATGGCACGGTGCGCGGCACGGAGGCGCTGGATGCCGAGGCGCGCTTCTTGCAGGTGGAGGCCCGCGAGTTGGAAGCCGCGGCCAACCTGCGCGACGGCCTGCAGGGACTGCGTGAGATTACCGGCCGCGAGTTCGACCGGCTGCGGCCGTTGACGACGGTGCTGGCTTCGCGCGGGCCGGACACGCGGGAGCCGCGGCAATGGGTCAGCCGGGCGCTGGAGAACAACCCGCGGGTAGCGGCGCTGCGCCTGGGCGTGCAGGCCGCGACGGCGGAAGTCACCCGACAGGAATCCGAGTATCTGCCGCGCGTTGGCGCCGTGGTGCAGCATGAGCGCCGGCGCAGCGATGGCTCTCTGTTCGGCGGCGGCAGCGATGTGGAAAGCCAATGGGGCATGCTGCGGCTGACGGTGCCGCTGTTCAATGGCGGCATGACCTATTCCCGCGTGCGAGAGGCCCGCGAGTTGTTGGCCAAGACCACCAACGAAGCGCTGGCCGAGGAGCGTGCGGTGGAACGCCGGGCGCTGAACTCGCTGAACGGCGTGATGACGGCGATGAGCCGGGTGCGCGCGCTGCGGGCGGCGGTGCAGGCCAAGGAACGCTCGATGGAGAGCTGGCAGGTGGCGTACCGCTCCGGCTCGGCGCCGAGCCTGGCGGTGCTGGAAGCCGAGCGCGACCTGTTCTTCAACCGCGCCGAGCTGGTGCGAGCGCGCCACCAGTACGTTATGGATACGCTGCGGCTGAAGCATGCCGTGGGCGGCCTGACCCCCGACGACCTGGAAAGCTTCAACATCCTGTTGGACCCGACGGAGATCGCTGTGGGCCCCTATGTTGCGGTGCGCTGAGGGCGCTTCGCGTCATCTGGCGCCGCTGCGCGCCTGCGCCAACGGGGCTGCGCTGGCGACACTGATGGCCGGCTGCTCGGCGCCCGTGCTGCTGGAGCGCAGCTTTCGGCTCGCGGCCGGGGCCGTGGCGCATGACCGTTTCCTGCTCAGCGTGCCGCTGCGGGCGGCGCCGGAGGGTCTGCTTTCCGGCTTGGCGCAGCTTGGCCTGCCAGACGCGGCGCGGCTGGCGGCCGTGGCGGCCTGGGCCGAAGCGGGCTTCCTCCACTTGGGGCTGGATGGCAACGACCAGCTGAAGCTGTACCTGGAAGCGCCGGAGGGCCTGGTCGCCTCGGGTGATGCCGGCGCACCGCTGCATCGGGCCTGGAAGTGGCGCCCCGCCACCGGCGAGTTGGCCGAGGATCGCTACGTCCTGGTGCCCCCGGACCAGGCGCGCGAACGGCTGGCGTTGGTGCCGGCATTGCTGCAACCGGCGCTGCAAGGCGCCTTGGCGGCGTTGCAGGCCCGGCCGGGCTGGCTGTTCATGCTGGATGTGCTGGGCCCGCGCGGGCGGCGCAGCCTGGATATCCGCTGCTACGATTTCGAGCGCGATGTGGGGGCGCTGGCCGCACCGCTGGCGCTGGCCGCCGCGGCGCTGGCAGTGCCGGCCGCCGCGCTGGACGCGGCACTGGCGCAGCACCGCGACGAACAACTGGGTCACCTGGCCTTCGGCGTCGGCCATGGCGGCGCCCCGTTCCTGACCGTTTACGCCGGCGCCGAGCGCTGCGACCCCGCGGTGCTGGGGTGAGTGCCGCCGTCGCCCGCATCGGCCAGGCACCGCCGGCGTGCCGGGACTTCTGCCTGTGGCCGTACCAGCCACCCGAGGCGCCGCTGCCTGATGCGCTGGACGGCGCCGCGCCGCTGCTGGCGGCGGCCGAGCTGGCCGGCTGCGGCGCGGAGTGGCGCGCGCTGGTGGCGGCGCTGCGGGCAGAATTGGGCGACTACGCCACCGTCTGGGGGCTGAAGTGGGACGGCGCCCGGCTGGGCGTGGAGCTATACTTCTACGACTATGCCCGCTGCCAGCGGCGCGTTTCCCTGGCGCGGGTCATGGCGGCGCTGCGGCCCTTCGCGCCCGGCGCGGCCCAGGTGGATGAAGCGCTGCCCTACTTCATGGTCTCGGTGGAACTGCCGCTGGCCGCCGGCGGCTTTCCGGTCGCGCTGGATGCGGCCGATGTCTATATCGGCAACCCCGGCAGCAGCGTCTCCTCCGGCATATGCTATCGCGTGGCCGAAGGTGCCGCGGAGCTGAAGAACTTTTACTTTTTCTTCGACCGCGCGAAGGAGTGGGAGCAGGTCCAGGGCAAGCTGGGTTGCGGCATGCGCGTGGCGGCCGATCCGGGCTGCGTCGAACGCCTGCTGCCGGATTGGCTGGCCGAGTGTCGCACCGTGGTGGTCGCCAACAAGCGCCACGCGGATGCGCTGTACTGTTCCGGCCTGGCGCTGGCGCCGACGCTGCGCTTCCTGGCGCAGCAGGGCTGGCCGCCGGCCTTGCTGGCGCAGGTGCAGGCCGAAGCGCCGCGCTACCGGCACCTGCTGTGGGATGTCGGCTTCGACTTCGACCTGGTGGATGGCCACGTCGGCATCGGCAAATCCAGCTTCTACGGGGTGTTCTGATGCACCCGTTCTGGCGCCATGCCGACTATGTCTCCCTGACCATGGAGTTCCGCTGCAACCTGGCCTGCACGCATTGCATGATCGAGGGCACCATGGACTGGTTGCAGCCGCAGGGGCTGGCGCAGTTCGAACAGGTGCTGGCGGCGCGCGAACGGCAGGGCTGGACCGGGCTGATCCTGACGGGGTCCGAGATCACCCTGCTGAAGGACCTGCCCAGGCTGGCGGAGCGGGCGCGGGCCGCGGGGTTCCACCATGTGCGCATCCAGACCCATGGCATGCACCTGGACAAGCCGGGATTTCTCGCGCGGCTGGTGAGCGCCGGGGTGGATGAGTTCTTCGTCAGCGTCGCCGCCGGCCGCGCCGAGACGCATGATCGGATCACCAAGGTGCCCGGCAGTTTCGCCCGCACGCTGGCTGGGCTGGAGGCGCTTGAGGCGCATGACGTGATCAGCCTGACCAACACCGTGCTGACCACCGAATGCTACCGCGAATTGCCGCAGATGGTGCAGGCGCTGGGGCATCTGCGCCGGCTGCGGCAGATGGAGTTCTGGAACTTCTTCCCGATGCGCGAGGCCGACGACAAGGGGCTGATCGTGCCGCTGGCCGCGCTACTGCCGCCGCTGCGCCAGGCCGCGCACCTGGCCATGGCCGCCGGCCGCCGGGTGGAGATCAAGAACGTGCCGGTCTGCGCGCTGGGCGAGGATGGCGGCTTGGTGGCGAATGGCCAGCCGCAACTGTTCATCGACCCGCGCTTCTGGGACCAGTTCGCCCGCAACGGCTTCCACCAGTGCAGGCATCGCAGCGTCTGCGCCGCGCAGCACTGCCTGGGCCTGACCACCGCCTACATCGGTTCATACGGCCCGGAGGAGGCGCTGCTGGCGCCGCTGCCTCCGTGTGCTTCGCCGCAGCTTCAACAGGTATCCGCATGACCAAGCAACTGCTCATCTACGGCACCGTCACCGCGCTGACCCGCCGCGACCATGGCGACCTGGCGTACAAGGCGGCCGAGAGCTTCGAGTTTGCCCGCAGCGTGAACGCGGCGCCGCTGGTGGTGGGCGAATTCCTGCCCGCCGCCAACGACTTCGCCGTGGTGTTCGCGCCCGGCGCCGACATGCCGCTGCCGGTGGCGTTGTTCGGCGTGGACGCGGAGGCGAATGCCTTCGTCGATGCCGCGGGCACCTGGCTGGGCGGCTATGTGCCGGCCTTCCTGCGGCGCTGGCCCTTCGTGTTCAGCACGGATGCGGTGGGTGACACCTTCACGCTGTGCATCGACGAAACCGCGCCCGGCTTCAACCGCGAAGGCCGCGGCGAGCGGCTGTTTGACAGCGATGGCGTGCCGACCGGCTACACCAACCGGATGATGGACTTCCTGCGGGAATTCCAGGCGCAGCACGAACGCACCAAGGCCTTCGGCAAGAAGCTGCTGGAGCTGGAGCTGCTGCAAAGCGTGGAAGCGCATATCCCGATGCCCGGCCAGGCCGCGCGGACGCTCACAGGCTTCCAGGTGGTCAACCGGGAGAAGCTGAAGGCGCTTTCCGCCGAGGTGGTGGAGACGATGTTCCGCGGCGACGAGCTGGAGCTGATCTACCTCCACCTGTTCAGCCTGCGGAACCTGGAACGGCTGCGCGAGCGCGCGGCGCAGGCGCTGGACCAGACAGCGACCTGAGAGCTGCCCCGGCGCCGCCCCCGCGGTGCCGGACCCAAGACGGCGTGCGACAGACAGAGGGGCGCGGCAACGCGCAGAGGCGAATGGCTCAGAAGCGCGAGAAGGCCAAGACGGCCCCCGGCATCACCGCCCTGCTGCGTGGCCTGTTCGGCGGCGTGAAGAGTGGCAAGGGGCATTCGCGCAGCAGCTTGTTGACCGAGGCAGCCCCCGCCGCCCTGGCCAGTGGCCGCTTCCAACTGGAACGACTGGAGCCGCGGTTGCTGCTGGCGGCGACGCCGGTGACTCTGGCGGTGCCGAACGGCGTCAGCGCCGCCAATGTGACGCTGAAGATCTCGACCAATGATGTCTGGAAGGACCCCAGCTTCAGCACGCTGTCGGGGTCGCAGACGGTGAAGCCGGGCGACGTAGTGGGCGTGGCGACCGGCTTCGATGCGACCAAGGGCGCCGCCGGCCGCGCCTATGCCTACAAGGGCACGACCGATACCAACCTCAACCTCGCCAACACGGATTTCACCGACACCGACGCCTGGGACCGGGTGACCAACCCGAAGGTCCAGTTGATCGACAATGCCAGCGGCGATGTCGCCACCGACGCCCTTGGCAATGCGGTGCAGGCGGACCTGGAGTTCGGCGTCAACAGCATCATCATCAGTGGCTCCGCCGCCGGCGAGGCGGTGACGATCGACGGGTCGATCACCCAGTTCGACCGCGCGCTCAGCGTCTCCCTGATCGGCCTGGGCAACGACACGCTGATCGGCCCGGCCGCGGACATGGACTGGAACCTCGGCGGCAGCAAGACCGGCAGCGCCACGGGCACCAACGCCGCCGGCCGGACCACGTCGCTGAGCTTCATCGGCGTCAACACGGTACAGACCGGGGAGGGCGTGGAGCGGATCTCCGCCAGCGCCGATCACCTGACCTGGAGCACCAACGGCTATGGCGCCGTGAAGGTGCAGGATGTCAGCTTCACCTTCGGCCAGCATGGCACCGGCCAGCTTATCGGGCGCAGCGGCGATACCTTCGACGCGTCGGGCTATACCTCGGGCAATCCGTCCTTCACCGGCATGAAGATCGACCTGAGCATCAACCAGGCCAGCGGCTTCGACAGCATCTCCGGCTTCACCAGCATCGTTGGTTCCGCCTTCGATGACACCATTCTGGCGGCGGGTGTCGCGGTCAACATCCGGGGCGGCGGTGGCGATGACTGGATCGCGGTGGGGACCGCGGCCGATACAGTGGATGGCGGCATCGGCACCAACGTGGTGTTCGGCTACGGCGATGCCGATTTCGTCGCGGCCTATGACGCCGGCAGCAAGACCGGCACGCTGATGGTGACGCCCAAGGGCGGCAGCGCGGTAACCCATTCGCTGGCCAATTTCAGCAGCGTGTTCCTGACCGCCGGCGACGCCAATGGCGTGAGCACGAATGACCGGCTGGATGCCAGCGCCTTCGCCGGCAACGCGACGCTGGATGGCAGCGCGGCGGGCAATGATTCCCTGATCGGCACCGGTGGCGACGACCGCTTCATCACGCTGCTGGGCGATGACGCCATTACCGGTGGCGCCGGCGACGATACCGTGATGGTGGTGCGCAACGACACGCTGAGCCCGGCGCGCGATGCCAACCTGGTGCTGACGGACACGCTGCTGACGGCGCGCGACCACAGCAACGTGCTGCTGGACAGCGTGACGCTGACTGGCGTGGAGCATGGCGACCTGTTCAGCGACGGCCTGGGCAATACGCTGGACGCGCACGCCTTCACGCTGGGCAGTGTTTCACTCACAGGCGGCGCCGGCAGCGACACGCTGCTGGGCTCCGCCACGCGCGCCAACGTCATCACCGTCGGGCGCGGCACGGACAGCGTGGATGGCGGCAGCAGCGGCAACACCACGTTGAAGGCGTTGGGCTTCGAACGCCTGGTGCTGACCGATACCGGCCTGGACAAGGCTGTCGGTACCAATGCGGTGCAGACCATTTCCGTGACCGGCATCGGCCACTTCACGCTGTCCTTCGGCGATGAGGTGACGCCCGAGATCAGCGTCGACGCCACCAAGCAGGACACCAACGACTATGTCGCCGGCGCGCTGGGCACGCTATCGGCCATCGGCAGCGCGTCCAACGTGCAGGTCACGGCGCTGACCGGTGGCGCCGTGGGCTGGCAGGTGACGTTCCGCGGCAATCTGTCCGGCAAGCCGATGCCGACGCTGGTCGCCTCGGTTGCATCGGGCGGGACGGCTGTCGTGACCGTGCAGAACACCACGACGGGTGTGGTGGCACGGGATACACTGACGGGCATCGACCGCGCGGTGCTGACCGGGACGCAGGACTTCAACCTGCTGGATGCGCATGCCTTCACCCGGGGCGGCGTCACCATCCATGGCCTGTTCGGCGACGACACCATCCTGGGCACGCTGAATTACGCCAACCTGCTGGACAGCGGCGCCGGCAACAGCGACTTCACCGGCGGCACCGGCGCCGATACCATCAACGCCGGCGCTGGCGACAACATTCTGCGGGTGACCAGCCCGGGCAACATGACGCTGGGCGACACCAGCCTGGTGCACAACGGCGTCACCAGTGTGATCAGCGGCTTCGACCGCGCTGTGCTGATCGGCACCAGCGGTGGGCAGGTCATCGATGCCGGCGGCTTCACCGGCATTTCCACGGGCACCCTGCTGGCGCGCATCACCAGCACCAATGGCCTCGGGCTGACCGTCACCGACGGCACCGCCGACGTGGAAATCACGCTGGCTTCCGGCACTAAGTATGAGGTCCAGTTCGCTGGCTTGGCTTCGGTGGACGACGTGGCGGCCAAGCTGGGTTCGCTGGACGACCTGCTGGCGGTGGAGATCGTCAACGGCGCCCTGCGGCTGACCGACAGCAGCGTTGGTGCCACGCCGTTGAAGCTGCGCGCGCTGAACAACTCCAAGGCCGGCGTGCAACTGGGCCTGGTGGCAGACAGTGCCGGCACCGTGGTCAGCGGCGCTGCCAGCGGCGGGCAGTCCGTGCTGACGGGCACGGCGATGAACGCCACGGCCGTCGTCATCGTCGGCGGCAGCGGCAACGACACCATCACCACCGCGCACGGCGCCAATACCGTTGACGGCGGCGCGGGCAGCGACAGCATCGTCACCGCCGGCACCACACTGTTGGTCGGCACCTACGGCGGCAACGTCACCGTCACCAACAGTGCCATCACCAGCGCATCCTCCGGCACCGACGCGCTGAGCGGTAGCGGCAGCCGCACGCTCGACCTGACGCGTGGCGCCGGGGCCAGCGCTGTCAGCATCAACGCCAGCGCCTTCAGCGGGGATACCACCGTTCGCGGCGCCCATGGCGGCGACACCATCACCGGCCCGACCACCGGCGCCTTCGAGGTGATGCTGGACAATGCCTTTGGCGGTACGCCGGTGCATATCGGCTCGCCCGGTGCGATCTTCTCGGTCACGCTCGATGGTGGCGTGCTGCATCAGTCGGACCTGGCGAATGTCGATTTCGGCGCCGGCGACGGCACGTTGCGCTTCTACAGCACCCGGCACGACGACCTTTCGATTACGGTCGACAGCGTCATCGATACGCATGGCGTTGGGCTGCAACTGCATGCTGGCAGCGCCGGCATCGCCAGCTTCGGCACCATCCACGTCACCGGCGCCGGCGCCATCTTCACCCGCGGCGGCGCGCTGGAGTTGGAAGGCACGCGCGTCGATATCGACGGCGGCGCGACGCTGGACACCACGAAGGTCGGCGCTGCCGCCGGCGACATCAACATCCTGGCCACCGCGGGTGCGATCATAACCGGGCTGGGTTTTGCTGATGTGAACCTGGCCAAGGTGCATGTCACGGTCGGCGACGCTACCATCCGGGGCGGCGAGGTAACGCTGAAGACCCGCGTGGATACCGCGCGCTGGGACGCCAACGCGCCCGCCAACAGCGGCGACGACGCCTACAAGGACACCGCCACCGCACCGAATATCGGTGGCTTCGCGGTGCCCCTGCTGACTGACGGCGCCGCCGCCGTCCTGCGGTCCTTCGCGCTGCTCATCGGCATTTCGGTGGCTAATACCGAAGCGCATATCGACATGGGCGGCACCATCACCGCCGACCGGGTGAACATTCTCTCGGATGTGCATTCGGTTACGCTCAGCGCGCCGATTCCTATTGCGGGCATCGGCCTTGGAGCTGTCGGCATCAAGGCGGAAAGCATCGTCAACGTCACCGGCAGCATCACCACCACGGGCGATGTGTTCATCCGCTCGGATGTGGTGAACCAGGGTGATGCGAACATCGCCGGTGGCAGCAGCTCGCGCCCCCGGCTGAACAGCCAGGTCAACGGCAACAGCAAGGCGATCGCCGTTGGTGTCGCCGTCATCCTGTCCACCTCGGTGGTCAATGTCACCGGCAGCATCAGTGCCGAGAACCTGCAGGTTGCGGCCACCACCACCAACAAGGTGCGGGTGCAGGTGCGCTCGCCGACCAACTCGGACGGCTACCTGGCGGTGGCCATAGCGGTGCAGTTCGGCACCACGACAACCGACGCGGTGTTGGGCGGCAATATCCATACCCGTGGCGCCACGACCGTCACCGCCACCATGGCGTCGAAGGCGTTGGATGTGAACAAGCTGTTCGTCATCCCGGGCTCCGCTAGCGGCGTCTCGGCCTTGGCTGGCGTCGGCATGACCGGGTTCGGCGACTTCCTGGACGATGCCAAGGCCGGTCTCACCAACAAGATTTCCGATGCCATTGGCCTGGCCGACAAGGTCACAGCCCTGGCACGCGCGATCCGCACACCCTCCGCCGCCACCAATGATTGGGACGGTGCTGGCTCCCTGGCGTTGATGATCGACAGCAACACGGTCAATGCCAAGATCACCAACTCGGCCGGCGGCCTGGCGCGGGTGCAGGCGGATGGTAGCCTGACGGTGCGCGCGACGATCGACAACAAGCCGAAGATCGGCGCCGTATCCAGCGTGAAGAACGAGACGCGCGAGGACCTTACCGGCGGCGGGCTGGCCAAGGGCAGCAAGGCGGCCCAGGTACTAGGCACGCAGCCGAAGCAGGCCGCGGCTGCCAAGACCGGCGTGGCTGTTGCCATCGCCGTTGGGGTCTATGGCGACCACACCAGCGCCATCATCGCCGGCGATGCACGGGTGAATGCGGGCGGCACGCTGACGGTGAATGCGGAGACCCGCAACTACATCGACTGGACCCAGCTCTGGGGCATCGACCTGGCCTTCACCCTGGCCGATGCCTTCCAGTACAAGTACGACAGCAGTGGCGTGCAGCCCAACTTGCTTGTGGGCGACCGCGTGAAGGTCGCCAGCAGCTATGATGCCGCGAAGGGCGAATCCGGTTCGCTCTACGAGTTCATCGCGCCGTTCGGCAGCGAGGCGAATGTCGATCTCGGCCAGGAGGATTACAGCGACGAACTGCGCTGGAAGTACATCGGCAATCCCGCATCCAATGCGGCAAAGAACTTCCTCGGCAAAGCCAGCAGCTACCTGAACAACAATCTGGGCCTGAAGAACCTGTTCAACAGCTGGACCCAGGCGCGTGGTGAAGGCCAGGTTGATGGCTTTGCCGGTGCAGTGACTGTGCTGGTCGTGACGCACGACGCCGATGCCAGCATCGACGATGGTGCCCAGGTAAATCAGGATGTCGGCCTGCGCCAGGCAGGCCAGCAGAAGGTCTCCGTCACCGCAGCCAGCATCAACCACATCGTCGATATCGTCGGAAACTTCAAGCAGGCCGGCCTTAATTCAAGCTTTGCTGGCTACAGCTGGATGCCGGGTTACGACGCGCCGCAGGCGGGCAGCAGCAGCTTCGACAAGCCCGCCTTGACCAACGCCAAGGAAACCATTTTCGGCATTGCCCTTGGCGTCTTCGTCCTAGACGATAGCGTGCATGCCATCGTGCATTCCGGCGCGCATGTCTGGGGCGACAACCTGGCGGTTGCGGCGGCGCAGCAGAACGTCAAGCTCAGCTTCGCTGTCAGTGGTTCCGCTGCGGGGCAGACGGCGTTCAACGGCTCGGTCCTGTATGTGCGCGTGGATGACGACACGCTGGCGCAGATCGAGGATGGCGCCTTCGTGCAGGTCGGCAGCACGCCGATCACCAACCGTGACAAGCCGAGCGATGCGCCCACCGCGATCCTGCCGGTGGGCGTGATGAACCAGGGCAATTTCCTTGGCGGCGGTACCACGCCGGAATATGCCAAGATCTTCGATGTCGGCACGGCTTCGCTGTTCGTCGGCGCCGATGACAACACCTGGATCATTACCTTCGCCGGCGCGGACAACGAGTCCGAGAGCAATGCCTTCGGTGCCTCGGTCGCCATCAACGACCTGGTGCGCCATACGGATGCGGTGATCGGCGCCAGGTTTGACAAGGTTACGCCGGCTGCAACCGTGGTGAACGTGGCCGGTGGCCTGGCGATGGATGCGGAGAATCGCGGCCTGCTGACCGGCGTCGCCATCGCTGCCTCGAAGGTCGCCCCAAAGCCGGCCACTGGCGATGCGGCCAAGGTGAAGGATAACGCCGGCAAGTCCACCACCGGCGTTGCCGACAAGAGCGGCAGCGCAACCAACAGCCCCGGCGCGATGGGCACGGGCAATGGCGGATTCGATGCCGTCATCGCCGGGCTTAACGCGAAATTCGGCAACACCTCTCCGAGCAGCAGTGGTGGGTCGGGCGGCGGCGGCAGCTCGGCGCCGCAGAAGTCTTCCACCGGCTCGGGCGGCATCGGCATAGACGGCGCCGTGGCGGTCAACCTGGACAACAGCGACACCCGCGCCTACCTGCGCGGCAGCAACACCAGTGCCTCCACCTTCAACGCGGGCGCCGTCAATGTCGTGGCGGATGACCTGAGCGTGCTGGTATCGTTGACCGGCGCGGTCGCCGTCGTGCAGCCAAATACCAGCGGCAAGAAGGATTTCGGCATCGCTGGCTCGGCCGCGGTGAACCAGATCAAGGGCGACATCATCGCCCAGATGACCGGCTTCGACACCATCACCGCCAGCTCGGTTTCCTTCCGGGCCAAGGAGAATGCCTACTCCATCGGCGTTGCCATCGGCGGTGCCGGGGCGCCGGGAGCACAGGGCTACGCCATCGCCGCCAGCCTGGTGATCGGGCAGAACTGGCAGACCATCACGGCGCAGTTGGGTGATGCCACCACGGCCACCATCCATGGCGGCATCACCGTGCGCGCCGAGAACAACGCGGTTGACGTGCTGGTGGCCGGGGCCTTCGCGGAAGGCGGCAAGGGGGCTGGTGGTGCCGGCGTGGCGCTGGGCGATATTGAGAACCCGACCGTCGCCAAGCTTTTCAATATTGGCTCGATCATCGGCAACGACACCGCCGGTGCCGACATTTCGGTGACGGTGGACAACACCTCCGTCGTCGTTTCCTTGGCAGCGGCCGGTGCGGTCAGCAGCGTGGGTACGGCGCTGGCGGCCACGGTTGCCGTCAACATGGTGACCAATACCGACACGGCGCTGGTGCAGAATGTGTCGATGACCCACACGGGTGGGGCGCTGACCATCGAGGCGGTCGATACCTCCACCGCGGTGGCGTTGGCTGGTGCCTTCGGCTTTGGCGCGATGAAGGGCCTCGGCCTGGCTTTCGCGTTGAACTTCACCCACAACACGGTGCGTGCCGCCAGCGAAGGCGGCCGCAGCAGCGGCGCCAGCAGCATCAAGGTGCATGCCCGCAACGATGCTACCCTGGCCTCGGTTGCCATTGCCGGCGCTGGTGGCAAGGACTTCGGCGCCAGTGGCAGCGTGGCGGTGGAGCGGACCACCAACTCCACCCTGGCGGAAGTGCTGGGCTATACGGCGTCGGGCGGCAGCAACGTGGCGAGCAGCCTGGTTGCCAGCGGCGACGTGATCATCCAGGCTGAGGACGTCACCGTCAGCGTCGGCATCGCCGGCGCGGTCGGCGTCGGCAAGACCGCGGGCATAGGCCTGGCCATTGGCGCCAACCTGCTGGACGACACGGTCGCCGGCCATGTGGACAATGGCAGCACCGTCAGCTCTACCGCCGGTGCCGTATTGCTGCAGGGTAGCGCGGACCTGGTCATGGTCAGCATCGGCATCGGCGGTGCCGGTGCAGATACCTTCGCGCTCGGCGGCTCGATTTCCGTCAACGAGGTGCATAACAGCATCGAAGCGACGGTAAAGCACGGCTCCAGCGTCACCGGGCATGGCGACGTGGCGATCAGCGCGGCGGACAACAGCACCATCGTCGTCATTTCCGGCGGTATCGCGGTGGCGAAGTCCGTCTCGATCGGTGCCGGCGTCTCCACCGTGAACGTGCAGAACACCATCAAGGCGCTGGTGGACAACTCCACCGTCACTTCGAGTGCTGGCGGCGTCGAGATCAGCGCGGGCTTCCTGAAGCCCAGCAGCGCGGCGAACATCGCCGCTCTCGGCGTCGATCTCAGTAGCCTGCCGGCCAATGTCGATACTTCCGCGCAGGTCATCAACATCGCCATCGCCGGCGCGGGGGCGCAGAGCTTCGCCGGTGGTGCTGCCATTGCGTTGAACTGGATCCGCAACCAGGTCGGCGCCGATGTCACCGGCACCAGCACGGTGAGCGCGCATGACGATGTGAGCATTATCGCCACCGACAGCTCCATCATCACCGATGTCGCCTTTGCCGTGGCGCTGGCTGGCGATCTCGCGCTCGGCGCGGCCATTGCCTACAACTACATCGGCGGCGACCCGACCACTGCCGCGCCCGGTGGCGCGCTGGACGCTGACCAGGGCCGCAGCGCGGCGGCCAGCGGTGGCATCCACGCCATCGTTGACCATTCCACCGTGACCAGCAGCGCGGGCCAGGTGGCCGTGGAGTCCCGCGCCCGCAGCCGGTTGGTGAACATCGCGGCCGGTGGCGGTGGTGCTGGCAAGGTGGGGCTGGCGGGGTCCTTCGCCATCAACTTCGTCAAATACGACATGCTGGCAACCGTGCGGAACGATGCCTCCGTTACCGGGCAGACCGGCGTGACCGTCGCAACCAGCATGGACCCGCGCATGTTCACGCTGTCCGGCGGCGTCGCGTTTGGTGGCCAGGTGGCGGTGGGTGTCGCGGCCGCGACCAACGACGTGCGCTCGCAGCTCAGTGCTGTGGTGGATGCCAGCAGCGTAACCGCCACCACCGGCAATGTGGTGGTGCAGGCGCAGATGCTGCATGCCGCCAACCCCGCGGAAGGCATGGGCTACCTGACCATGCCATCCGGTGCCACCACCGGCAAAAGCGACAGCATCGGCACCTACGACAGTGCGACGCTGGACGCGCAGATCTGGTCGCTGGCGATCTCCGGCGGCATCTCCGGCAACGTCGCGGTCAACGGCTCGCTCTCGCTGAACTGGATGCGCAGTTCGCTCGACGCGCATATCAGCGGCTCCACCGTGCATGCCGATGCCGGCAGCATCACCGTTGGTGCGCTGGATGTCTCCGGCATCCGCGCGCTGGCGGGCGGCTACAATGGCGCTGGTCAGGTCGGCGTGGGTGCCGCGGTGGCGTATAACTGGTTCGGCGGCAATCCGGGCAAGCCGACCGATCCCTCGCGCAACACCATCCAGGCCTATATCTCCGCCGGCACTATCCGCTCGCGTGACCTGGCCATCTCGGCCCGCGCCGACAACGTGGTCAGCAGCGCAGCCATCTCCGGCGGTGTGGCCGGCGCGGTTTCGGTTAATGCGGCGGTCTCCCTGAACTGGACGACCAAGCAGGTTTCCTCGCAAATTCGTGGCGGCGCTGATGTGGTGCTGACCGGCAGCGGCTCGGTCGATGCCACGTCCAACAGCACCATCCAGACCCTGGCCATCGGCCTGGCGATCGGGCTGTCAACCGGCATTGCCGGGTCGGTCGCGGTCAACACCATCGACGACGCGGTCGATGCCACCGTGGATGGCAGCAGCACCGTGCTGACCGCCGCCAACAACATCCGCATTTCCGCGAACTCGGCGCCGACGATCACCGCCTATGGCGGTGCCGGCGCCGGTGGTGCGTATGGCGTCGGCGGTGCGGTTGCGGTCAACAGCATCGGCGCCACCACCACCGCCATCATCCAGAACGGCGCGCATGTCACCGCCAAGGGCACCAGCGCGACCGGCCTGGCCGTACCGGACTGGGCTGCGGATACCGCCGGAACCGTGGTCACCGGCACCACCGTGCGTGGCCTGGCCGTGGTGGCGAACAGCGTGGAGACGATGGACGTCTTCTTCGCCACGCTGGCGATTGGCGGCTTCGGCCTGGGCGTCAGCGTGGACGTGATCGACAGTCATGGCAGCACCACCGCCAGCATCGTCAACTCTTTCATCAACAGCGATACCGACCGCGGCCAAGACGTGGTGGTGCGCGCGCATCACCAGCACGACGAGACGGTTTCCGCCGACGCCGCGGCGATCGGCGGCAGCGCGGGCGTGGCCGTGGCCGTGCAGTCCACCAAGCTCAACCACGTGACGCTGGCCAATGTCAGCGACACGGATGTGGCGGGTGCAACGCCGCACACGCTGTATTCCGGTGGCCTGGTGGAAGTGAAGGCACTGGCGCGTGAGACCGTTTCGGCCACTGTGGTTGGCGTGGGGGCCAGCACCGGCTTCGGCGGCACGGGCGCCGGTGCCGGCATCTCCAGCTTCTCCACGACGCAAGCGCAGCTGCAGGCAAGGGCGCGGGTGGGCGGCACCGTGAAGGTTGTCGCGGATGCGGGCTTCACCGCCAATAACGGCCTTGTGGTGGCCATTGCCATCGGCTCGGGCGCGGCTGGTGCCGGCGTGTGGCTGACGCATCTGCAACGCACCACGCAGGCGCTGATCCTGGCTGGCGACGTTGTTGCCACGGGCGGCATTTCGGTGCTGGCGAACAACCAGGAACATCTGGGCGCCGGCGTTGGCGTTGGCGCGGCGGGCGCGCTTGGGGCGCTGGTTGGCGCGGTCACCGTCACCGAGTCCGAATCCGCCACGCGCGCCACGGTAGCGGGCATCGTCACCTCCAGCGGCGATATCATCATCCACGCGGATGGCAAGACCGACGTCAACAAGACCAGCAGCCTCTACACCGGCAGCATCACGCTGGGCGGCAGCGGCGGTGTCGGCGCGTCGGTCGAGGTGATCTCGCTGCATCAGGACGTCACTGCCGCCATCAACGACAGTGCCTCGGTCACGGCCAATGGCAGCGTGACGGTGCAGGCCACCAGCGTGCGCGATGTATGGTCGCGCGTCTTCGCCTTTGCCGGTGGCCTGGTGGGTGCCATCGCCGGTGCGGTTTCGGTGGTGAATATCGGCAACGCCAACAGCCAGGACGACCTGGATCAGGCGGCCGGCGCCACCGCGCCGATCAATGGAACCTTCACCGGCAACACCAGCAGCCTCGGCCTGACCGGAACCGACACCAGCAGCGCGGTGACCACCCGGCTGGCCGGCAAGCTGACCAGCTATGGGCTGGCGGCGCGCAGCTCGAAGGGCGGCATCGAGGCCGTCATCGGCCAGTCCGCGCATGTCACCTCCGGCGCCAATGGCCATAGCGGCAACATTAACGTCACGGCCTCCAGCACCGATACGGTGGACGCCACCGCGACGGGTATTGCGGTGGGCGGCCTGATCCCAGGTGGCGGTGCAGCGCTGGCCGGTTCGGTCACGGTTGTCACGCTGGATGGCAGCGTCACGGCGCATGTCGAGAAGCTGGCCGAGCTGACCGCGCATGGCGCGCTGCTGGTGGATGCCGAACTGACCAACACCGTGACCGCCACGGCCATTGGCGGCGCCGGCAGCCTGTACGCCGCGCTGGGTGCGCAGGTGGCCGTGGTGAACGACCATTCCGATGCCATGGCCTACCTTGCCGATGGCCTCAGCGATACCGACGCCGTGATGGTGTTGGGCGCCACATCCATGCAGGTGATCAGCAACGCCACGCGAACCGTGACGCTGGATGTGCGCGGCGGCAGCGTCGGCGCGGTCGGGGCCGGCGCTGCGATCGGCGATGTGACCATCGATGGCGACAGCGCCGCCTATATCGGCAACTACGCCCAGTTGAATGCCTCTGGCGCGGCCAGCCTGCTCGGCTCCGTCACCGTGGCCGCCGCCAATGCCGTGACGGTGGACGACACCACCCTGGAAGTCGCTGTGGGCATCGGCGCCGGCGCCGGCAACCAGGCGAATGTCACCTTGGGCGGTGCGGTGGAAGCTTATGTCGGCAGCCACGCGCACCTGGTCATGCTGGGGCAGCTGGATGTCAGCGCCGCCTTCACGCCTAAGCTGGAAACCCAGATCAAGGGCGTGGCTGCCGGTGGCCTGGCGGTTGGTGTGTCGCTGACCGAGGTGACCATCAATACCGCAGTGACCGCCGCGCTGGACGCGCTGCATGGCACCACGCTGGGTCATGTGGTGTTGGTGGCCGGCGCGTTGCGCGTGGCCGCCATCGGCCGCCGTGCCAACGGCACGGATGACAGCATCCATGCCTATTCGCTCGGTGCCAGTGGCGCGCTGATCGGCGGCAATGGGTCGGTCGCCACCGCCAACAACAATGCGCAGATGCTGGCCAAGCTGGGTGACAGCAGCAATGTTACGATCACCACGCCGGCCGATGCCGGCGCTACCGGCAGCGTCACCGCGGGTAGTGCCAGCGTCACGGTCGATAGCGACTTTGTGCAGTACGCCGAGGCCAGCAGCATCGCCGCCGGGGTGATCGGCGTTGGTGTGGCCATCTCCACCGCGGGCGCTAATGAGCATGTGACGGCGCGCATCGGCGAGAGGAGCACGCTGGGTGCCCAGACCCTGGTTGTCAGCGCGACCGCGCGCTCGAACAACCGGGCCGTGACCTCCGCCGGCAGCGGCGGCGTGGTGGCCGGCGGTTCGGCTTCCGCCACCACCAACAACAGCATCACCACCACGGCAGAACTGGTCGGCTCGGGCGCGGCCGGCAGCACCATCACGCTGACCGGGGCCAGCGGCTTCTCGCTGAACGCCAGCAACAACATCACCTTCAACGGCACCGTCTCGGCCGATGGCGGTGGTGTCATCGCCGGCAATGGCGCCTATGAGACGCACAACGTCACGGCGGTGACGCTGGCCAAGGTGGGCGACCATGTGACCGTCACGGCGCCGCAGGTGGCGGTGCAGGCGACGACGACGCTGACCAAGGCCGAAGGCGGCACCAACCTTGGCGGTACCACCGGCGGCGTTATTGCCGGCGTCGGCGGCTATGTCAGCATTGTGCTGAGCGCCGATACCAAGGTGGAGATCGGCGCCTTCGCCAGCCTGACCAGCACCACGGGCACGATGACCCTGGCGGCGCTGAACAGCAGCGATATCCACGACAAGCTGGCGATGACCACGGGCGGCCTGATCGGCATCGGCTCGGTCAGCAGCACGCTGGGCACCAGCGGTACGCCGGCCGACTACAAGTCCACCGTGCTGGTCGGCCACGACGCCACGCTGGAAAGCGGCGGCGTGTTCAGTGCCACCGCGCGCAGCACAGGCACCTTCATCATGGCGGCGAATGTCGATGCCTATGGCCTGGTGACCGGCGCCGGCGCGACGTCCGACATCAATATCCAGGTCACCAATACCGTGACCTTCGGCGCCGACGTGACGTTGACGGCGCATCGGGACCTGCTGGTCGCCGCCGGCACCAGCAGCAACCTGGAGCACGACTACTACAAGGTGAACGCCACCACCGACCTGTTCTCCGGCAGTGCGATCCCGATCTCGGATATCGACGCGACCGCGCTGATCAACCAGACCAACGCGGTCAACATCGGTGCCTCGACGAAGATCGGCAGCGGCTTCATCACCGAGCGCGATGTCCACCTGAACGCCGACCAGTTCGGCGTGGCAGACATGTTCGCCCAGGCCAAGAGCGTCGACTGGACCACGGGCGTGTCCAACCTGCTGGGCGGCAGCGCGGGCTATGCCGGTACGGCGCACACCACCGGCAGCGGCATCATCACGGTGGACGGCAAGATCACCACCGGCCTGAACCGCAACCGCACGCTGGTGCTGGACAGCTGGACCGACGGCAACACGCTGGCGCGCCCGGTGGTCGGCGGCACTGTCCATGCCTCGGTGCAGGACGGGATCACCTACCAGTTCGGCAGCCAGCTGGCGTCTTCCGGCCTGTTTTCCCAGTTGGCGATGGCGCAGCAGCAGCTGGCCTCCTTCGGGCCGACCCGCGCGCTTTCCAGCAACCCCACGCTGTTCGATTTCTACAAGGGCGAAATCGACCGGGTGACGAATGAGCTGGTCTCGACCGGGCTGGGCACGCTGCAGACGGACTCGGATCGCGTCCAGACCGTGGTGCCGGTGCAGAAGCATGTCATGCAGGTGGCGGTGGCTCCGATCTATTCGGCCGCCGGCAATGTCTATGTCATCGGTGGCAGCATGGCGGGCAGCGGCACCTTCGTCACGCCGCACGACGTCACCATCAGCATCACCAACAACACCCCGGCCTTCCTGGTGCTGGACGATATCACCGTGGCGCCCTCGATCGGCGAGGTGCGGTTCAACGGCAACCCGACCAGCACCTCCGGCAGCCTCCTTTTCCAGGCCAGCGGTACCCCCGGCCAGGCGCTGATCGACATCGAATCGAAGCTGGGTCCGACCACCGGCAGCTATGTGCGGCCTGATGTCACCCTGATGGGCGATGTCTCGGCCAATGGCACGCTGAAGGTGCGGGGCGAGGGCAGCTACTACGAGATCGGCAAGGTCAGCGTTTCCGTCGCCGATGTGATGACCAAGGGCACCGCTGTCATCGATGGCACCGGCAAGCTGCTGACGCCGCTGGATGGCGATACCTTCCGGGTTTGGGACGCGGTGACCGGTGGCACCCGCGCCGCCACCCCGGACGAGGAAGCGGCCCTGCTGGCGCAACTCGCCACGCCAGCCACGTCGGCCTCAGCCCCAGCGCTGCGCGCCGGCATCATCCGCATCACCGCGCAGACCATCGACGTGAACGGCCTGATCCAGAGCGGCAAGAGCAGCTACGACCTGGTGCTGGGCAGCGCGGTGCAGACCGAGATCGACGGCCTGCACGCTTCCGGCGTTGTGGCGTTGAAGTCCGTGGTCAGCGACGATTTCAGCGTGGACTACGACACCGTCAACAAGCGCATCATCGTGCATGACCTGGCGGTGAAGGCCGGCAACATCACCCTGGACGGGCTGATCTTCAGCACCGGCCGCGGCAGCATCCAGGCGCTGGGTGCCTTTGCCGGCATCAACGTGACCAACAACACCAGCTACGACATGGAAGTGCAGCGGCTGGACAACAGCCTGCGCGGCCAGGGTGTCATCACCATCATCGACAAGTCGCAGGGCTGGAAGGCGGCCACCAGCGTTACCGGGCTCGGCGCCGGCGCCTATGCGGTCGGCGTTTCCGGCTGGAATACCGGTGCTGGCGGCACCGCGACGGCGCGGGTGTACAATGCCCAGGGCGCCTATCGCGGCGAGGCCACGCTGGTGTCGCAATCCGCCTCCAGCGTTGTCGTGAATACTGCGGTCGGCCTGCAGGCTGCCTTCGCCATCAATGTCGGCGACTACCTCAGCAACCGCAGTCTGTTCACCCAGTACAAGCAGGACGCCGCCGGCAACGTCACCAAGCAGACCGACGATGGCAGCGGCGCGGTGACCACGTCGGCGAGTGGCGCCATCAGCTACGCGCCGGCCGCCGGTTGGCGCTACGCCTGGACCATCCTGCAGGACTTCCGCACCTACAAGTACACCACGGTTGCGAATTCCGACTGGCTCGGCATCGACGCTCTGGTGCCGGACCCGAGCGATGTGACGTCATGGGGCCCTGCGCTGAATGTCGGCCTGCCGACGCCGAAGGGCGATGGCGCCTATTTCTACCTCGACCCCGGCAATACCAGCACGTCGCACTTCAACCAGCCAACGCCGATCACCGTCATCTCGGAAAAGACGGTTCAGGACCAGTGGGAAGAAAGCACCTGGTACGGCAAGCACACCTACTACAAGACCTATCGGCTGGAGGAGGGCAAGCAGAGCGCGAGCACGACCGATATCCGTGCCACGTCGGGCATTGCCATCGGCTTCCTCGGGACCGCCAGCGCCAGCGTCAGCATCACCTCCACCGTCACCGGTAAGGACATCATCCTCAGCGGTGGCATGGCCAGTGCCACCAGCGTCATCGTCAACTCGAAGGGCGCCATCCGTGATGACGGCCAGCACGGCGTGCTGAGTGCGCCGACCCTCTCGCTGACCGCTACCGGCAATATCGGCGATACCCGGCAGGGCGGTTCAATCCGTGTCCTACTGCCGGCCGGCGGTGCGATCAACGCCACCACCACGGCGGGCGATATCCTGCTCGTCGGCGCCAGCGGTGCGCTGCGGCTCGGCACCATCACCGCCGGTGGCGACCGCGACGTCACCATCACCGGTACCGGTGATATCATCGGCACTGGCCTGGTGACAGGCGGGCGGATTGACCTGGAGACCACCGGTGGCGCCATCGGCAGCCTGGCCAGCCCGCTGCTGCTGCATGCCGGCAGCGCGGCGCGCGACCGGGTGACGCTGATCGCGACCGGCGATATCGCCGCGGAACAGCCCAATGGCGACATGCCGCTGTTCATGGTCAGCACCACCAGCGGCAATATCTGGCTGAAGGCCGATGCCGGCAGCCTGACGGACGTGAACACCGCGGGCGTGGTGGACAGCCGCACCGTGAATGCGCTGCGCGACAATGTCTGGTCTGCGCTGGGCCTGACCGATGTCTCCGGCGCTGCCACCGCCAAGATCAACAATGCGCTCAACACCTATGTGCAGACGCGGACCGGCGAGTACTTCACCTATTGGAACACGCGCGCCGACACCACGCTGGCGAAGCAGGCCACCGCCGACTACTTCACCTACTGGGATATCGCGCACGCCGCCGAAGCGGCCTATGCCGCCAGCAGCCGCGCGGACTACTTCACCTATTGGAGCTACCGCAACAGCCAGGGCGGCACCTACGACCCGACGCATCTGGTGATCAGCGCCAACGAGGCGGCGCTGCTGACCGCCGGCTACAAGATCGACGGGCTGAACGACGCCACGATTGCCGCGACGCTGGCGGACCTGCTGGTCTCGCGGAAGGCGGACTACACCGCCCTGAACACGCGCTGGAACAGCAGCACCTACGACGCGCACTTCACCTACACCCTGACCAACGCGGACCAGGCCACCAGCTTCCTGGTCAATCACGTGCAACTGACCACGGCCGAGGCAACCGGGCTGAGCCCCACCGAAAAGGCCACGGCGCTGGCGACGAAGCGCAGCAGCTTCACCTCGCTCGGCGCCACCTGGGCCAGCACCCCGTATGACCCGCTGTTCCGCTATCGGCTGACCACGGCGGAAGCCAGCAGCAATGCGGTGATCAACACCATCATCATCAGCACGGCGGAAGCCGCCAGCATCACCGCGCTGGGCAACGCGGCGCACAAGACGCCCACGCAGATCCAGAACGATATCGACGCCGCCGACCTGAAGCGGCGCGACGAGTTCCGCGCTGCCGGCAGCCGTGTGATCAGCACCGGCGTCACCTGGGGCAACTCGGCCTTCAGCAGCAGCTTCACCTACACGGCGACCGGCACGGAGATTGCCGACAACCGCAGCAGTTTCAAGATCTGGACCGAAGCGCAACTGACCAGCCTGGCCGGCGCCGGCCTGCTGAAGCCTGTGACCAGCACCGTGACGGTGAACAAGACCCCGGTCATCGTGACGCCCGGCACAGCCACCTTGCTGGCCAGCGGCAGCATCGGCAGCTATGGCGGCGTGCTGACGCTGGCGCTGCCGGCGACGAGCTTCACTGACGACCAACGCACCGCGCTGGCCGCGGCGGAACGCTCCGACGTGTCCTTCGTGACGCATGCACCGGTTACGGTAGTGGCCAGCTTCAACGGCCACACCATCACCCGCGTCGGCAGCGGCAGTTGGCTGACGGATGGCTTCGCCATCGGCCAGACGATCCTGGTGGCGGGCAACACCGCGAATGCGACGGATGCCGGCAACTACCTCACCCTCACCGACGTCAGTGCCAGCACGCTGACCGTTGACTTGGCAACGGGTGCCAGCGCCACGCTGACCAACGAGGTGGGCGCCACGGTCACCTTGGCACCGGTTGCGCGAGACCCGTTGACATCGACGGTGCCGGTCACCGGCATCGTCATCAATCAGCGCAACGACATGGCCATCCAGGTCACCGGTGCGCTTGCGGTGACGGCCGGCGGCAAGGCCTTCATCACGTCGCAGCAGGACCTGGTGCTGAAGACCGTTGATGCGGTCGGCACTACCTGGCTGAAGTCCAAGACCGGCGTGCGCATGGCGGCGGCGGGTACCGCCATCCACAGCGGGCCCTTGGTGCTGGAGGCCGGGGATGGCGGCATCGGTGTTTCGGTGGCGAACCCGGTGCTGCTGAACCTGCGCACCGGCGCCAGCGTCACGGCACGGGCGACGCAGGATATCTTCCTCAGCCGCGCCAGCGGCGACCTGACGCTGGAGACGATCTACTCCAAGGCCGGCACGGTCGATCTGCGCGCGGCGGCTGGCAGCATCTACGACACGCTGTCGCATCCGTTCGAGAAGATCCTGGCGCAGGACATCAACCTGGTCGCCAGTGGCGAGATCGGCCAGTCCGGCCATGTCGGCGTGACCGACAACCTGCTTGAATTCGGCCTCAGCGGCGGTGTCATCAATGCGCGGGCCGGTGGCAACGTCGCGCTGCGCAGTACGCTCGGCAACTTCCAGGTCGGGGCCATCGCCTCGACCGGCGGCAACGTGAAGCTGGAGGCGCAGGGCTCGATCCTGGATGCCAGCGGCGGCGCACCGGGGGCGAATGTCAGCGGTGCGGATATCAGCCTGTTCACCGAAGTGCTGGGCGGCATCGGCGTGCTGGGCACCGACCTGCGGATTGTGGCGACGGGCCTGCTGCAGGTGGATAGCGGCAAGGATGTGCGGCTGACGCAGCAGAGTGGCGACCTGCAGATCGACAGCGTCGGCGTGCGGGCGGCTCGAGGCAATGCCTTCATCCTCTCGCTCGGCGCCATCCTGAACGGCCATGCCAGCAGCAACCGCGCCAGCAACGTCACCGCCGGACGTACTCGGTTGTATTCCGGCGGCAATATCGGTGCGGTGGATAATGCTTTGGTCAGCACCGTTGGCGTGCTGGTCGGCAAGTCCACCGGCGGCAGCGTCTGGGTGGAGAATTTCGGTGCGGTTACGGTAGGCGAAAGCGGTTTCGACGCCGTCGGCCTCACCTCCACCGGATCGGTCACGCTCTCGGCGCATAGCCCGGTCACGGTGGCGCTGGATATCACCGCCGACCATGGTGACATCAACATCCTGACGGATACGTCGCTGGTCGGCGATATCGTCACCGTCAACGCGGGCGTCACCGTCTGGGCCAGGGATGGCGCGGTGTTCCTCACCGCCAAGGATGCGGTGAATGTCGAAGCCGGCGCCCTGGTGAAGGCCAGCGGCGCGGTGCACCTGGAAGCCGATGCCGACAACGCCAAGACCACTGGCGGCACGGTACTGGTGGATGGCACGGTTCAGGCCGGCACGCTGCTCGCGATCCTGACCGGCGACTACGCCGATACGGTGACGCTGAACGGTACGCTGACCGCGGGCACCGCCTTCACCATCAACACCGGCGATGGCACCGACAGCATTGGCCTGTTCGGCAGCCTGACCGCGACCGGCGGTATGACGCTGGACGCTGGCGCCGGCGCTGACACCGTGACGGTGCATCCGGCGCTGCTGGTCGGCAACGTGACCCTGCGTGGCGGCGGCGGCGACGACTATGTGCTGGTGGACCGCATGCAGTCCCGCGCCGGCACCTTCAGCATCGACGGCCAGGGCGGCAGCGATGTCACCCGCGTGGTGCTGAGCGACCTGGACCGCGACGGCACGACGCAGACCAACTACACGCTCAGGGTCACCAACAGCGGCCTGCCGGATGACGGGACCGACCAGTTGTTCGTCGAAGGCCGCGGCTATAACGGCCTGGGCGACAGCGGGCAGGACGATATCCTGCTGGTGCGCGCCAACTTCCTGGCCAGGCTGCACGGCAACTTCGGCGCCCGGACCTTCACCTCGGCGGTGGAGCGCATCAACTACGACAGCAGCCTGAATGGCGGGCTGCGCGTCAATGGCTGGTCCGGCGACGACAGCGTGGTGGTGGACGACACCAGCGCCTTCATGACGCTGGATGGCGGGCTGGGGAATGACTTCTTCCAGGTCGGGCAGGTCTATGGCGTCAACCCGAACACGGATGCCGGCTCGGGCATCCTGCCGGGTGATGGCATCTTCGGCACCGTGGTCACCGTCGGTTGGCTCTCGGTGGGCAACAACGCGCCGCTGGTGGTCTATGGCGGCAGCGGGGAGGACACCTTCAACGTCCTCAGCAACAAGGCGACGCTGCGGCTGGAAGGCGAGGATGGCAACGACAGCTTCGTCGTGCGCGCCTTCGCCACCGGCGAGCATATCGACCTGAACGGCGGCAGCGGCGACGATCGGATCGAGTACAACATCAATGCGCCGCTCAGCATCAATGGTGGCGGTGGCTTCGACACGGTGGCCGTGCTGGGCACCGAGAAGAACGACAACTTCGTCATTACCAGCGGCGGCGTGTTCGGCGCCGGCCTGAACGTGCAGCTGGATGGCGTGGAGGAATCGGTCCAGGTCGATGGGCTGGAAGGCAATGACAGCTTCTGGGTGCTGAGCAGCCGGGCGGACGTGCTGACCACGTTGATCGGCAGCGCCGGCAGCGACAACTTCTACTTCGGCAGCGACGTGAACGGCCGCGTGGTCAGCGCCGACGCCAACGGCAGTTCCGGCGTCATCGCCCATACCGTGACCAGCACGGATACGCTGTATGGCGGCAGCTACGCGCCAGGTGTTGCGGTCAGCGTTGGCAGCGCCACCACCAATCCGGTCCGCATCACGGAAAGCGGCACTGGCACTTCGGTGCTGGAAGGCTCCGGCGTGGCTGACAGCTACACCATCTCGCTGGGCATCGACGAAGCCTCGGTGGCGGATGGCACCTCGGTCTATGTCACCGTGGTGGCGGCGGATTCCTCCACCGCGGACCAACTGCTGCCAGGTGCGCCGGCCCGCAGCCTGCGGGTGAGCACCGGCGGTGGCGGCTACCTGAATGCGGTGACGGTCAAGTTCACCAAGGGCGTGGACTGGACCGCGGTGAAGACCGTCTCGGTCCTGGCGCCGGAGGATGCGGCGCGCGAAGGCAGCCGCACCTATGTGCTGGGCCACACCGTGCGCGTGGCCAGCACCAACATGGCGGGCGTGGGCGAGACGCAACTGTCGAACGCCAAGCCGGCGGCCATTTTGGTGGTGACCACCGACAACGACATCGGCGGCCTGGTGGTGACGCAGAGCAACGGCACGACCACGCTGCTGCAAGGCAATGGCACCACGGGGCAGACGGACACCATCGGCATCGCGCTCGCCAGTGCGCCGACTGCCGATGTGACGGTGACGCTGGGTGTGGATGCCGCGCTGCTCACGGCCTCGGCACCGATGCTGACCTTCACCACCAGCAACTGGATGATGGCGCAACTCGTCACGCTGACGGCGAACAACGCGGCCGCGCTGCCGGACCCGGCGACGACGCGGGTGACGTATGCGCTGACCAGCACGGATGCCGTGTTCAACGGCGCCAGCGTGCTGCCGACCAGCGTGACTGTCATTGGGGATGGCACGGCCCGCGTGGTGGTGCAGGAAAGCGACGGCAGCACCCGCGTGACCCTGGCCAATGGCAGCGTGCCCGGCACCACCGACAGCTACAGCATGCGCCTGGCCAAGGCGCCCGCGCTCGGCGCCGATGTGCAGGTGCGGATCAACGCTGATCCGGCCACCGACATCACGCTGGGTGGTGCGGTCGGGCTGGCGACGCTGTTCACCGCCAGCAATGTCGCGGCCACCACCACCACCGTGGGTGGTGTGACCGTCATCACCCGCACCGGCGGCGGCTCCTGGTTGAGCGCTGGCTTTGCCAGTGGCTCGTTCATTCAGGTCAGCGGTGGCGGTGCCGGCATCGATACCGTCGGGCTGGCCACCTACAAGGTGCAGTCGGTCACCGCCACGGCGCTGACCTTGACGCAGGACTACGGCATTCCGGTCCAGGGTGGCCTGACGCTGACGGTGCAGGCGGTGACGCCGGTGGTGACCTTCACCACCGCCAACTGGTTCACCCCGGTGACCATCACGGTCGCCGGCGACGCGCACTACACGCCCGACCCGGCGGCGCAGTTCGACCGCGTCTTCCCGGCCGGCGCGCATACGCTGGGCGCCATCCAGGGGCCGGTGGTGGTGGAAGGCGGTATCGGCTCGGTTGACCGCACGCTGAAGCTGGCGCTGATGTTGCCGAGCGAGACACCGCAGGCGCCGCTGAACAATGGCGCTTCCGGTGACGAAGGGCTGAACATCGACACGCTGGTGGTCGATAGCTCCGGCCTGTTCGGCGACAGCGCCGCCACGGTCACCACGCATGGCATCCAGGGCTTCGGCCTCGGCACGGCTAGCATCATCATCCCTGGTGTGGGTGGCGCCGCGGATACCACCATTCCCGGTGGCATCAGCTTCCATGGGCTGGAGGTGGTGAACCTGCTCGCCGGCCAGGGCGATGACGTGCTGGCGGTGGATGTGACGCCGGCGACCATCGCCGGCACCTATGCCTTCACCGCGGACGCGCTGGCTGGCACCAGCGGCATCAGCCGCAGCGATGGCGGCAGCTTCCTGGCCGATGGCCTGCGCATGGGCGACCGCCTGGTGGTGGATGGTGCCGGCGCGGACAGCGGCAGCTGGACCATTGCGAGCGTCGCGATCGATGGCCATTCCATGGTGCTCACCGGCCCGTTGGCGACGCCGCTGACCACCAGCGCCACGCTGACCGTGGTCTCGCCGCTGATGCTGGTGCAGGGCGGTGGCGGCAATGACAGCATCACCATCACTGGCAGCGCGCCGGGCAGCGTGCCGGTGCTGGTGTTCGGCGACACTACCGAGGATGGCAGCCCCTATGGCGGCAGCTTCGGCACGCCGACCTTGAAGGGGATCGCCTTCAGCAATCCCGGCAACGACACCATTGACGCCAGCACGGCGACCTTGGGGCTGGTGGTCTATGGCGGCGGCGGCGATGACAGCCTGCTCGGCGGCAGTGGCGACGACGTGCTGCTGGGTGGCGGCGGCAACGACACGCTGAATGGCGGCAGCGGCAACGACGTGCTGTACGGCGACACCGGGTTGAACCTCGGCGCGCTGAAGCGGCCGGACCTGACCAGCAACCTGCTGGTGTTCGCCACCGATCCGGGCGCGGTCTCGCCGAACAGCGCGGGCGATGCGCTGGTGGCCGGCGCCGACAGCCTGGATGGTGGCATCGGCAACGACATCCTGCTGGGCGACCAGGGCGTGACCCTGCGCGCCCATGCCGGCGAACCCGGCCGCTACGGCGGCTTCGAGGGCGGGGCGCTGCTGCAGGTCAGCACCACCACGCCGAATTCCGGCGCCAGCGATGCACTGACCGATCAGTTCGGCAACAACCTGGTGTTTGGCGGCGCGGGGGCGGACAGCATCATCCTCGGCGGCGGCAGCAATGTCGTGCTGGGTGACAATGGCAGCGCCACCATCACCGCCGGCATCACCACGCTGGTGCAGACCACGGATGTGGTGGAGGGCACCGGCGGCAATGACAGCATCAGCGTGGCCGGCGGCACCGCGACGGTGTTCGGTGGCACCGGCGCGGACAGCATCACCTCCGGCGCTGGGCCGTCGCTGATCTTCGGCGATGACGGCGTGCTGAGCTTCGATGCGGCCGGCGTGATCGTTCAGGCGAAGACGACGGATACGCTGGGCGCGGCAGACTTCATCGATGCGGCCAGCGGCGACAACCTGGTGGTGGGCGGCGCCGGTGGCGACCACATCTCCACCGGGACCGGCAATGACACCATCCTGGGCGATTTCGGCCAGGGGGATTGGGTCGGCGGCTTGCTGGTGGCGGTGCAGACCACCGATCCGACGCTGGGCGGCGATGACAGCATCAGCGCGGGTGCGGGCAGCAACGTGCTGGTCGGCGGCTTCGGTGCCGATACCATGGCGACCGGCGCGGGCAGCAACCTGGTGCTGGGCGACAATGGCAGCGTGACGCTGCTTGCAGGCATCGCCACCTTCGCACAGACCACGGATGTGGTGACTGGCACCGGGGGTGACGACCGCATCACGCTGGGCAACGGCCCCAACACGGTGCTGGGCGGCGTCGGTGCCGACAGCATCAGCGCGGCCAGCGGCCCGAGCATCGTGCTGGGCGATGACGGCCAGCTGACCTTCACCGCGGCGGGCGTGCTGGTGCAGGCGAAAACCACGGATACGCTGGGTGGCGCGGATACCATCGCGCTGACCAGCGGCGACAACCTGGTCATCGGCGGCGCGGCGGGCGACCGCGTCACCACCGGCGCTGGGCATGACACCATCATCGGCGACCACGGCCAGGCCGATTGGTCCTCCGCTGGCGTGCTGCAGCAGGTCTTCACAACCGATATCGCGCTGGGTGGCAATGACAGCCTGCTGGCCAGCGACGGCAACAACGTGCTGCTGGGCGGCTTCGGCGCCGACAGCATCACCGGCGGCAACGGCAACAACCTGGCGCTGGGCGACAACGGCATCGCCGTGCTGACCGGCGGCATCGTGACGCTGGTGCAGACCACGGACAGCACCACCAGTACCGGCGGCGACGATGTGCTGAGCTTCGGGCTGGGTGCGCACACCATCATGGGTGGCATTGGCGCGGACAGCATCACGGGCGGCGGCGGTGGCAACAGCGTAGTGCTGGGCGATGATGGCCTGCTGACCTTCACCGCGGCGGGCGTGCTGGTGCAGGCGAAGACCACGGATACGCTTGGTGGCGCGGATACCATCGCGCTGACCAGCGGCGACAACCTGGTCATCGGCGGCGCGGCGGGCG
>CANBNK010000022.1 GCA_947371015.1 Acetobacteraceae bacterium
TGGCGAATTCCTGCCGGTTGCTGCGGGCGGAAAAGCTGGCCCAGGGCAGCGCCTCGACTTCGGTCCGCACGCCCACCCGCGTCCACATCTGCGCCACCGCCTGCGCCGTGCGCGCGTCATTCGGGTAGCGGTCGTTCGGGCTGTGCAGCGTCATGCGGAAGCCGTTGGGGTAGCCGGCCTCGGCCAGCAGGCGCTTGGCCGCATCGGCGTCGAAGCGCGGCGCCGCCACCTCGGGGTTGTAGCCGAAGGTGCCCGGCGGCAGCCATTGCCCGGTCGGCTGCGCGGTGCCTTCCATCACCCGCTCGGCCAGCGCCGGGCGGTTGATCGCCATGCTCAGGGCGCGGCGCACCCGCACGTCGTTGAATGGGTTGGTGGCAATCGGCTTGCCGTCATTGTCGGTCACGAAGGGCAGGCTGCCGGCACGGGAATGGTCGGAGCTCAGGTAGATAACCCGCAGCCCCAGCGTCTCGCTGACCGTCACCCGCGCATCAGCGCGCAGCCGCGGCAGGTCGCTGGTCGGCACCTGGTCGATCATCTGCACGTCGCCGGCCAGCAGCGCGGCGGAGCGCGCGGCGTCATTGCCGATGAAGCGGTAGTTCACCCGCTCCCAATGCTCCCGCCCGCGCCAATAGCCCTCGTTCCGCAGCAGCACGGTGCGGTCGCCGCTGCGATACTCGCCCAGCCGGTAGGGGCCAGTGCCCACCGCCGCCTTGCCGCTGTTATAGTCATCCGTGGTCGCCCCCTGCCCGGCATGGCGGGAGATGACGGCCACCGAGGCCAACTCCGTCGGTAGCAGCGGGTGCGGCCGCGCGGTGTGCAGGTGCAGCGTCAGCGGGTCCATCACCTCCACCCGGGTGATGGCGCGGACGAAGCCGCCGAAGCCGCCCGGGCTGTTCGGCACATTCGGCGTGCGCTGGATGGTGAAGGCGACGTCGTCGGCCGTGAAGGGCTTGCCGTCATGCCAGGTCACGCCCGGGCGCAGCTTGAACTCCCACACCGTCTCGCTGACCGGCCGCCAGCTGGCGGCCAGCCCGGGATAGGGCTGCGCCTTGGCGTCGCGCTCCACCAGCCGGTCGAAGATATGCATGGACAGCGAGTTGTTCGGCGCCGCGTTGTAGAAATGCGGGTCCACCGAGGTGATCGCCCCGCCGATGCCGATATCCAGTGTCTGCGCGCCCAGCGGGGCGGCGACGCACATGGCGAAGGCGGCGAGCGAGAATCGGCGCAGGCGGTTTGGCATCGGTTGATCCCTGGCTTGAATGAGGCACCTGATCCGGCCCTTTGGACATTGCCATCCCAGGGAATCAGGCCCCGGCAGGCGTGACGCTGGCGAAGGCCGGAGACCACTGCTAGCATGGTCTTTGCTGGGAAATCATCATGGGGAAGTTCATGGCGCGCATTCATCTGGCGGCTGCCCTGGCTGTGTGCGGCGTGGCGTCGCTACTGCCCGGAACGGCGGCAGCCCAGGCGCCCGCGCCCTCGCTCACCATGGCGGTCGGCGCCCCCATCACCTCGCTGGACCCGCATTACCACCAGCTCTCGCCGAACAACGCCGTCGCGGACATGATCTTCAACAGCCTGGTCAACCGGGACGCGCGCGACCGCGACATCCCCGGCCTCGCCGTCTCCTGGCGCGCGGTCGACCCGCTGACCTGGGAGTTCAAGCTGCGCGAGGGCGTGACCTTCCACAACGGCAATGCCTTCACGGCCGAAGACGTCGCCTTCACGCTGAACCGCGTGCCGCGGGTGCCGAACAGCCCTTCCTCCTTCGCGCTCTACACCCGGCCGATCATCGGGGTTGAGATCGTCGATGCGCACACCATCCGGCTGAAGACCGCGACGCCCTACCCGCTGATGCCGACCGATATCTCCAACCTGCGCATCATCGACAAGGAAACCGCCGAGAACGCGACGACGGAGGACTTCAACGCCGGCCGCGCCGCGCAGGGCACCGGCCCCTGGCGTGTGGTGGAACACCGCAATGGCGACCGCATCGAGTTCGCCGGCAACCAGAATTACTGGGGCGGCGCGCCGCCCTTCGCCCGCGTCACCTACCGCATGATCACCAACGACGCGGCGCGCACCGCGGCGCTGCTGGCCGGCGATGTCGATTTCATCGACCAGGTGCCCACCGCCGACCTCGCCCGCCTGCGCCGCGAACAGCGCATCACGCTGAGCGAGACCATCGGCCAGCGCATCATCTTCCTCGGCCTGGACCATTCGCGCACCGGCGCCACGCCGTTCATCACCGACAATGACGGCAAGCCGATCGAGCCCAACCCGCTGAAGGATGTCCGCGTCCGCCGCGCGCTGACCATCGCCATCGACCGCCACGCCATCGCCGAACGCGTGATGGAAGGTGCCGCCACACCGTCCGGCCAGTTCCTGCCGGCCGGCAGCTTCGGCTACGTGCCCGGGCTGGAAGCACCGCGCGCCAACCCGGACGAAGCCCGCCGGCTGCTGGCCGAGGCCGGCTTCCCGAACGGCTTCCGCATCACCCTGAACAGCCCGAACGACCGCTACATCAACGACGCCCGCATCGCCCAGGCGATCGGCCAGATGTGGACCCGCGCCGGCCTGCGCACCCAGGTGGAGGCGCAGACCTGGTCCACCTTCGTCGGCCGCGCCGCC
The DNA here is from genome assembly GCA_947371015.1 of Acetobacteraceae bacterium. Taxonomy (GTDB): domain Bacteria; phylum Pseudomonadota; class Alphaproteobacteria; order Acetobacterales; family Acetobacteraceae; genus CAIMOR01. The sequence goes on from CANBNK010000022.1 coordinate 2,632, forward strand.
CGCACCGAACTCTCCGCCTGGTTGATCGGCTGGGGCAGCAGTGGCTCCGAGGCCAGCAATCCGCTGCGCAACCTGGTCGCCACCATCAGCCGCGAGAAGGGTTGGGGCGCCAGCAACCGCGGCCACTACTCCAACCCCGCCATGGACGCGCTGGTGACCAGCGCCATGGTGGAACTGGACGACGCCAAGCGCGAGGCGCTGCTGCGCGAAGCCACGCAAATGGCCATGGATGATGTCGGCATCATCCCGCTGCATATCCAGACCAACATCTGGGCCATGCGCCGCGGCCTGCAGCACCAGGCCCGCGCCGATGAGCTGACCCGCGCGCAAGACATCCGCCCGGCGGCGCGCTGATGACGGTATTCCTCCTCCGCCGCCTGCTGCAGGCGGTCGGCGTGGTGCTGGCGATGACGCTGCTGGTCTTCCTCGGCGTCTTTGCCGTGGGCGACCCGGTAGAAATCCTGATCAGTCCCGAGGCCGACCAGCTGGAGCGCGAGCGCGCCATCCGCGAACTGGGGCTGGACCTGCCGCTGTGGCGGCAATACCTGGTCTTCCTGGGCAATGCGCTGCAAGGCGATCTCGGCCGCAGCTTCGTGTTCAACGAACCGGCGCTGCAACTCATCTACCAGCGCATGCCGGCCACACTGGAATTGGCGCTGGGCGCCACCCTCCTGGCGCTGCTGATCGGCCTGCCGCTTGGCCTCTATGCGGGGTTGCGGCCCAATGCCTTCGGGTCGCGGGCCATCATGGCCGGCAGCATCCTCGGCTTCTCGCTGCCCACCTTCTGGGTCGGGCTTATGCTGATCATGGTCTTCGCCGTGCAGCTTGGCTGGCTGCCCAGCACCGGCCGCGGCGAGACCGTGACCATCCTTGGCATGCGTTGGTCCTTCCTGACCTGGGACGGGCTGCTGCACATGGCCATGCCGATGTTCTCGCTGTCGCTGTCGCGCATCGGCCTGGTGATTCGCCTGACGCGCTCGGGCGTGCGCGAGAACATGGTGATGGACTACGTGAAGTTCGCGCGGGCGAAAGGCCTGTCGCCCAACCGCATCGTCTTCGTGCATGTGTTCCGCAACATCCTGATCCCCGTCGTCACCGTCATGGGGTTGGAGCTTGGCGGCACCATCGCGTTCTCGGTCGTCACGGAAAGCGTCTTCGCCTGGCCCGGCATGGGCAAGCTGATCATCGACAGCATCAACGTGCTGGATCGCCCGGTCATCGTCGCCTACCTGATGCTGATCGTGCTGATGTTCATCGTCATCAACCTGCTCGTCGATCTCAGCTACTCCGTGCTTGATCCGCGTGTTCGACTGGAGAGCCGCGAATGAGCATCTCCACCGTGCCGCCCAAGGTTGAAACGCCGTTCCGTCGCTTCGTCGCCGGCTTCTGCGAAAGCAAGGTCGCCATTGGCGGCCTGGTGGTCTGCACGCTGATCGTGCTGGCCGCGCTGTTCGCACCGCTGATCGCACCGCAGGACCCCTACGACCTGGCGCAGCTGGACATCATGGATGGCAGGATGGAGCCGGGCACCGTGGGTGGCGCCGGCTTCACCTTCATCCTCGGCACCGACGACCAGGGCCGCGACATGTTTTCGGGCATTCTCTACGGCCTGCGCATCAGCCTCTCGGTCGGCGTCGGCTCGGCCGTGCTCGCCGGGCTGTTCGGCGCCACGCTGGGGTTGCTCGCGGCCTATGTCGGCGGCCGCACCGACAGCGTCATCATGCGGCTGGTCGATCTGCAACTTTCCTTCCCCGCCATCCTCGCCGCGCTGATGATCCTGGCGGTGCTGGGCAAGGGCGTGATGAACGTGGTCATCGCGCTGGTCATCGTCGAATGGGCCTACTACGCCCGCACCGTGCGCGGCAGCGCGCTGGTGGAAAGCAAGCGCGAATACATCGAAGCCGCGCGCGGGCTTTCGCTGCCGACCCGGCGCATCCTGTTCAACCACCTGCTGCCGAATTGCCTGCCGCCGCTGATCGTTGTCGGCACCATCCAGGTGGCCCGCGCCATCGCGCTGGAAGCGACGCTGAGCTTCCTTGGCCTCGGCGTGCCGATCACCGAACCTTCGCTCGGCCTGCTGATCGCCAATGGCTACGAGTACATGCTGAGCGGGAAATACTGGATCAGCTTCTACCCCGGCATCGCACTGCTGCTGACCATCGTCTCCATCAACCTGGTGGGCGACCAGGTCCGCGACGTGCTGAACCCGAGGCTGCAGAAATGACCGCCCCGATGGTCGCAGCGCCCGCAGGGCGCGAAGAGCTGAATCGGAGGCCCGAATGACCTCAACGCTCGAAGTCCGCGATCTGCAAACCCACTTCTTCACCCGCGCCGGCGTGGTGAAGGCAGTGGATGGCGTCAGCTTCTCCCTGCAACGCGGCAAGGTGCTGGGCCTGGTGGGCGAAAGCGGCAGCGGCAAGTCGGTCAGCGGCTTTTCCATCATGGGGTTGGTGGATGAACCCGGCCGCATCGTCGGCGGCAGCATCCGCTTCCAGGGCCGCGAACTTGTGGGCCTGCCGGAACCCGAGATGCGCGCGCTGCGCGGCAACCGCATCGCGATGATCTTCCAGGACCCAATGATGACGCTCAATCCGGTGCTCCGGATCGACGTGCAGATGATCGAGACCGTGCTCGCGCATGACAAGGTCACCTACGCCGAGGCCCGCGCCCGCGCGCGCGATGCGCTCGGCATGGTCGGCATCCCCAGCCCGGATGAGCGGCTGAAATCCTACCCGCACCAGTTCAGCGGCGGCATGCGGCAACGCGTCGCCATCGCCATCGCGCTGCTGCATCGGCCGGACCTGATCGTGGCGGACGAGCCGACCACGGCGCTGGACGTCACCATCCAGGGCCAGATCCTGGCGCAGGTGCAGAAGCTGGCGACGGAACTCGGCACCGCGCTGATCTGGATCACGCATGATCTTTCGGTCGTCGCCGGACTGGCCGACGATATCGCCGTGATGTACGCCGGCCGCGTGGTGGAAAGCGGCAGCGTCGATGCCGTGCTGGACGCGCCGCTGCACCCGTACACGCACGGCCTGATCGGCAGCGTGCCCAGCCGCAACCGCCGCGGCGCGCCGTTGCAGCAAATCCCGGGCATGACCCCCAGCGTCATCAACCTGCCGCCCGGCTGCGCATTCCGCGCCCGCTGCCCGCGCGCCGACGGCGCCTGCCTGGAAACGCCCGGCATGGCGGAGCTGCTGCCCGGCCGCAGCGCACGCTGCTTTCACCCGCATCTGGAAAGCGTCCCGGCATGAGCAGCAGCGCGACGCCCATGGTGGAACTGCGCGGCGTCTCGCGCCGCTTCTCCAAGCCGTTGGACTTCACCACCAAGCTGCTGCGCCGCGCCGGCCTGGTGGTGAAGCACGACGTGGTCCACGCGGTGGATGGCGTGGACCTGATGATCCGCCAGGGCGAGGTGCTCGGCCTGGTCGGTGAATCCGGCTGCGGCAAGTCCACGCTGGGCCGCATGGTCGCCGGCATTTTGCCGCCCAGCGACGGCGACATCCTGTGGCGCGGCCAGGCCCGCAGCGCCATGGAACCAGCCGCCGAACGGCGCTCGCGCCTCGCCACCCAGATGATCTTCCAGGACCCCTTCGCCAGCCTGAACCCGCGCGCGCGGGTTCAGGACATCGTCGGCGAAGCGCCCTATGTCCACGGCCTGGCCAAGCGCGCCGACCTCTCGGATTACGTCGACGACCAGATGCGCCGCGCCGGGCTCGACCCCGGGCTGAAGCGCCGCTACCCGCACCAGTTCAGCGGCGGCCAGCGTCAGCGCATCGGCATTGCCCGCGCGCTGGCGGTACAGCCGGAATTCCTGGTCTGTGACGAAGCCGTCGCCGCGCTCGACGTCTCGATCCAGGCGCAAATCCTCAACCTGTTCATGAAGCTCCGCGCCGAGCTGCATCTGACCTACCTGTTCATCAGCCACGACCTCGGCGTGGTGGAACATCTCAGCGACCGCGTCTGCATCATGTATCTCGGCCGCGTGGTGGAGCAGGCACCGTCCGAGGACGTTTTTGCGCGCGCCAACCACCCCTACACGCAATCGCTGCTCGCTTCGGTGCCGCGGCTGGAAGCGCGCAAGCGCAACTTCGCCAGCGTGCAGGGCGAGATCCCCTCGCCACTGGCGCCGCCGCCGGGCTGCCACTTCCATCCGCGCTGCCCGCACGCCATGCCGCGCTGTTCGGTGGAACGCCCGGCGCTGCGCGAGATTGCACCCGGTCATCTCAGCGCCTGCCACCTGAACGACGGCACCTGAATGCGCAGCCTGGCCGTCCTGCTGCTGCTCACCCTCGCCGCCTGCCAGACGGGCGCCGGCCCCTATGTCAGCGGCGGCGTCGGCACCAACGCTCGCGGCACCACGGCGCGCTGATGCGCTGGCTGTGCGCGCTGCTGCTGCTCGCCGCCTGCGGCACCGCGCCGGCGGTCTCGCAGCGCAGCGATGATGCCGGCCTGAACGCCCGCATCGGCGTCAGCGGCGCGGCGCTTTATTCGTTCACCCGCTAGGGTCTGTCGCGTGATTCACGTCTTCGGCGATCACACCCGCTGCGGCTGCGCCGCGACGAAGAAGCCCAGCGCCGCCAGCACGCCCACCGCCGCCAGTATCCACGCCACCGGGCCATAGCCGCCGCCGGCCTGCCACAGCAGCGCCAGCACCAGGGGCGCCGCGGTGCGCGGCAGCATCGTCGCCGTGGTCAACGCACCGGAGACCTGGCCGAAGCCGCGCGGCCCCAATATCTCCGCCACGCCGCTGGCCCGCACGATGGTGATCAGCCCGTTCGCCACGCCCCACAGCACGGTGTAGCCCAGCACCAGCCACAGCCTGTCCCCGGCCAGGGCCAGCATGGCCAGCGCCGCCGGCATGGCCAGCGTGGCGATGCGCCCGATCAGCCGGATATCCGCACGCCGCCCGAACACGTGCAGCACCGCGCGGGCGCCCACCTGGCAGGGGCCGTGCAGCGCAATCGCCACCAGCACCGCGGTCTCGGACAGCCCGCGTTCCTGCAGCAGCGGCATCAGGTGGAAGGCCAGCCCGGTGCTCATGAAGCTCTGCGCGCAGAAGCACAGCGCCAGCGCCCAGAAGGCGCGGGTCCGCATCGCCGCGCGCAGCGGCGCGCCGTCCCCACGCGGCTGACCCTGCAAGCCGCCGCGCGTGCCGCGCAACGCCCACCAGGTGGCGGCGCCCGGCACCAGCTGGATCGCCGCCAACACCAGCAGCGCACCGCGCCAGCCGAAGCCGTCGATCAGCACGCTGGCGAAGGGCACGAAGATGCTGGTGCAGAAGCCGGTAACGAAGGTCATGAAGGTCACCACGCGGCGCGGCTCCTTCGCGCTCGCCACGATCACCGCATAGGCCGGGTCCGAGAGCGCCCCGGCATGGCACACGCCGATGCCGATCCACACGGCGTAGAACAGCGCCAGGCTGTCGCAGGCCGCCCACAGCGCCACCAGCGCGCCGCCGATCCAGGCCGCCCAGCTGACCAGCGCGCGGCCACCATGGCGGTCCACCCAGCGCCCGGCCGGAATGGCCGCCAGCCCGCCGGCCAGCAGCGCCGCCGTCATCGCCCCGTTCAGCGCGGTGCGGGACCAGCCGAGTTCCTGCTCCATCGGCCCGACGAAGACCGGGAACACCGCGAACAGCGGCCCCCAGTTGATCAGCTGCGCGACCGCCAGCCCCCAGGTGAGCTTGCTGTCGCTGGGGGGTGGGATTTGCGCCACCGATTCACGCCTCCGGGGCATGCGCCCCTCCGTCGATCAGGAGAGTCGGCGCCACCGATTCACGCCTCCGAGGCATGCGCCCCTCCGTCGATCGGGAGAGTCGGCGCCACCGATTCACGCCTCCGGGGCATGCGCCCCTCCGTCGATCGGGAGAGTCGGCGCCACCGATTCACGCCTCCGGGGCATGCGCCCCTCCGTCGATCGGGGCGGGCGTCACACCGTGAACTGCTCCGCGATGATCCGCTCGGAAAGCCCGTGGTCGGGGTCGAACAGCAGCGTCAGCGTGATGCTGCGATCCTCGCGCACCTCCACCCGGCGCACGTCGCGCACCTCCGTGTAGTCGGCCACCGCCGCCACCGGGCGCTTCTCCGGCTCCAGTATCTCGAACACCACCTGCGCTTCCGCCGGCAGCAGCGCCCCGCGCCAGCGCCGCGGCCGAAACGCTGATATCGGCGTCAGCGGCAGCAGGTTGGCGCCCAGCGGCACGATCGGCCCGTGCGCCGAGAGATTATACGCCGTGCTGCCCGCTGGGGTGGAAACCAGCACGCCATCGCAGACCAACTCCGCCAGCCGTTCCTTGCCGTCGATCAGGATGCGGATCTTCGCCGCCTGGCGCGTCTCCCGCAGCAGCGAGACCTCGTTGATCGCCAGTGCTTCCTGCACGCCGCCATCGGCGCCATGCGCCACCATGCGCAGCGGATGCAGCACCGCCGCCTGCGCTTCCGCCAGATGGAACGCCAGCCGGTCCTCGCGGTAGTCGTTCATCAGGAAGCCGACGCTGCCGCGGTTCATACCGTAGATCGGCAGGTTGCGGCCGAGGAAGCGATGCTGCGTCTCCAGCATCAGCCCGTCGCCGCCCAGCGCCACAATCGCCAGCGCGTGATCCTCGGCGCAATCGCCGTAGCGTGCCACCAGCCGCGCCTGCGCTTCCAGCGCTGCTTCAGCCGACGACGCGATGAAGGCGATGCGTCCCCGCAACTCCGCCTCAAGCAGCGGCGTGGAAACCGGAAAGGCCGCGGGGCTGTCGCTCACAGCGCCAACTTGCGCATGTCGTCACCAAAGTCCACGCGCCTGGCGGCATCGCTGAAGTCCACGCGCCTCGCGGCGCGATGCTCCAAAACGGGCATGTCCCGCCGCACCCGCGCGGTCAGCGCCTGGTCGATCCGCGCCGTCGCCCAGCCGATGCCGTCGCTGCACTTGGCGACCACATGGCCCCAGGGGTCCGCCACAAGCGAATGGCCATAGACGCTGCGCTGCGCCCCACGCTCCTCATACTGGCCGTAGGAGGCCGCGGCGATGATCCAGCACTGCGTCTCGATGGCGCGCGCCCGCAGCAGCACTTCCCAATGGTCCTTGCCGGTCTGCAGCGTGAAGTTGCTCGGCACCAATATGGCCTCGGCCCCGGCGCGGCGCAGCGCGACATAGTGCTCAGCGAAGCGCATGTCGTAGCAGATGGTGCAGCCGAACTGCACGCCACCGGCCTCGAACAGCACCAGCTCCTCGCCGGCGCCATACAGCGCGCTTTCGCGGTAGCCGGTACCATCAGGCGCCACGATGTCGAACAGGTGCACCTTGCGGTAGCGCGCCACTTCCTCACCCGTCGGGTTGAACACGACAGTGGTGTTGAACAGCTTGTCGCCGCCATCCTCGATGATCGACCCGCCATGCACGAAGATGCCGTGCCGCCGCGCCAGGCCGCGCATCAGCTCATAGGCCGCGCCGCCTTCCCCGCCGGGGCTGGGCAGCAGTTCGGCCGCCGCGCGCCGGCTGTCCCGCCCGCCGCCCAGATTGGTCCAGGTTTCCGGCAGGCTCACCATGCCCGGCCGGTCGGCCTCGACAGCCGCGCCGATCAAGGCCTCGGCGCTGGCCAGGTTGGCGGGCTTGTCGCTGCCCTGATTCATCTGGATGACACTGACGCGCATGGGTTGGCCCCCTGCGGCGAGACCGCCCGCCGCTCACTCGGCGGCCATCAAGCCGCGCCTCGGCGCGCCGCGTCAACCAGCCGGCGCCGGAGGGTGATGCACTCGGGTGAATCACGCTCCGGCTTTGCACTGAGGGGCTGATTCACCGCTACGGCGCTGCCGCCTTCGCGGCTCGGACCCTAGAGTCTGTCAGGCGCAGACAGAAGCGCCCGACAGACTCCAGCTCATTGTTAGGTCCTGTGATTCACGTCTTCGGCGATGCCGCCTGCGACGATCACACTCTAATATGTCCTGTGATTCACGTCTTCGGCGATGCCGCCTGCGACGATCACACTCTAATCCGCCTTCGCGCCGGAAATCCGCACCACTTCGCGCAGGAACACGCGCTGGGCGGCGGCGTAGCGCACCGCGTCCTCCGGCGTGCTCCACACACACTTGGCCCCCGTCCGCAGGAAGCGCGCCTGCACCGCCGGGTCCTCGGCAATGGCCTTCATCGTGGCGTTCAGCTTGTCGATGATCGGCCGCGGCGTGCCCGTGGGCACCACCCAGGCGCACCAGCTGGTCAGCGTGAAGTCGGGCACACCGACCTCCACCATCACCGGAATGTTCGGCAGCGTCGGCCAGCGCTGCGGGCTGGTCACGGCATAGGCCTTCAGCCGGCCTTCCGCGATGGTCGGGATGTAGCTGGCCAGGTTGTCCAGCGCGCAGGTCAGGTCGCCCGAGAGCATCGCCGGGATGATCTGCGCCGCGCCGCGGAACGGCACGTGCTCGCCATCGATCCCCTGGCGGTTGCAGAACAGGCTGCCGGAGAGATGCGCCGTGGTGCCGATGCCCGGGCTGCCATAGGTGATGCCCTTGGGCCGCGACTTCGCCCAGGCGATGAACTCCTGCATGGTGTTCGGCGGGGTGAAGCTGGCCGGCGCCACCAGCACGTTCGGCAACTCCCAGTGCATCGAGACGACAGAGAAATCCTTCTCCGGGTCGAAGGCGAGGTGGCTGTACAGGAACTGCGCGATGCTGAGGTTGGCGATGGTCGCCGGCCCCATGGTGTAGCCATCCGGCGTGGCCTTGGCGATCGCGTCCATGCCGATATTGCCGCCGGCGCCCGGGCGGTTTTCCAGGATGAAGTTCTGCCCCAGCTTCGCGGTCAGCTGCTCACTGAGCAGGCGCGCCAGCACGTCGGTGGAGCCGCCCGGCGGCCAGGGAATCACCACCCGCACCGGCCGGTCCGGCCAGGCCGTTTGCGCCAGGGCCGAGGGAGCTAGGGCAGGCGTGGCCAAGGCAAGCGGGGCGGCAAGCAGACTGCGGCGCGGGATCATGGCAGGGCTCCTCGGCAGGCGCGGCTCAACCGCGACGGTTGCGCCGGTTCAACCGCGCCGGGCCGGCGGCGTCAATGCACGTCGGCTCAATCCGCCTTCGCGCCGGAAACCCGCACCATCTCCTGCCACATCGGCCGTTCCGCCCGGGCGCGGACCATGGTTGCCTCCGGGCTGGTCCACACCGCGCGGCCGCCGGATTGCAGCATCCGCGCCTGCACATGCGGCATTTCGGCGGCGGCGCGGAACGCGGCGCTGATGCGCTCCACCACCGGCTTCGGCGTGCCGATCGGCGCGATGATCGCGGCCCAGCTGGTCACCACGAAGTCGGGCATCCCCGCCTCGGCCATGGTCGGCACGTTCGGCAGGGTCGGCCAGCGTTCGGCGCTGGTCACCGCCAGCCCGCGCGCCCGGCCCTCCCCCAGCACCGGCATCCAGCTCGCCAGGTTGTCCAGCGAGAACTCCACGCTGCCCGAGAGCACCGCCGGCACCCCCTGCGCCGCGCCGCGGAACGGCACATGAATGCCGTTATACCCCGCCCGCTGCGCGAACAGCGCGCCCGCCAGATGCGGCGTGGTGCCGATGCCCGGGCTGCCGAAGGTGACGCCCTGCGGCCGCGTCTTGGCCCAGGCGATGAACTCGGCCAGCGAGCGGGATTCATTGAACTGCGGCGCCACCACCGCGATGTTCGGCAGCTCATAGATCAACGAAATGCCGGTAAGCTCGCGGTCGAAATCGAACGGCATGCTGCTGAACAAATACTGGTTGATGCTGAGCAGCCCAACCGAGACCGAGCCCAGCGTATAGCCATCGCCCGGCGATTTCGCGACCTGGTCGGTGCCGATATTGCCGCCGGCGCCCGGCCGGTTTTCCACGATGATCGGCTGGCCCAGGCTCTGCTGCGCCGCCTCGCAGCTCAGCCGGGTCAGCACGTCCAGGCTGCCGCCGGCCGGGAAGGGCACGATCATGCGGATCGGCCGGTCGGGCCAACGCGGCCCGATGGCCGGAGCGCCGACAGGCGCGGAGGGATGAATCGGCCCGCCAGATACCTGCGCCAGGGCTGGCGCGGCCAGGGCCAGCGGGGTTGCGAGCAAGGTCCTGCGCAGCATGTCGGTCACTCCACCTTGGCGCCGGCGACGCGCACCATCTCCGCCCACATCGGCGCTTCCCGCCGCAACCTGGCCACCGCTTCCTCCGGCGAGGTGCCGAGCAGCCAGCCGCCCATGGCCAGCGCCCGGCGCTGCGCGTTCTCGTCGCGGCTGATCGCCTGGATATGCTGGTTCAGCGCCTGCACGATGGGGACAGGCGTACCCGCCGGCAGCGCCCACAAGGACCAGCTGGTCAGCTTGAAATCCGCCATCCCCGCCTCCTCCATGGTCGGCACATCCGGCAGGTTGGGGAAGCGCTGGGCGCTGGTCACCGCAAGCGCCCGCATGCGGCCTTCCTGGATCTGCGGCATGTAGCTGGCCAGGTTATCCACCGCCACCTGCACGTCGCCGCTCAGCATGGCCGGGATGGTCTGCGCCGCGCCGCGAAACGGCACATGCACCGCCTGCGTCACGCCCGACCGCGCCAGCAGCGAGGCGCCGCAGAGCTGGATGGTGGTGCCGACGCCCGACGACCCATAGGTGACGCCCCTCGGCTGCTGCCGCGCCCAGGCCTGGAACTCCGCCAGGGTGCGCGCCGGCACATGCGCGCTGGGCACCACCACCACGTTGGGAAACTCCCACGTCGGGGAGACGTAGATCAGGTCCTTCCAGGGGTCGTAGGGCAGCGTGGCGAACAGCAGTGGCGAGATCAGCACGCCGGGCATGCCGATGGTGCCGATGGTGTGGCCATCCGGCGCCGCCCGCGCCACCGCCTCGGTGCCCAGGTGGCCGGTGGCGCCGCTGCGATTCTCGATGATGAAGGTCTGCCCGGTGCGTACCTGCATGTACTCGGCCAGCAGGCGGGACATCACATCCAGGCTGCCGCCCGGCGGAAAGCCGACGATGATGCGGACCGGGCGGGACGGCCAGGCGCCACTCTGCGCCAGCGCTGGCGCGGCCAGGCCCATCACGGGTAAGGCCAACAGGCTACGGCGATGCATCCCCGCTCCTCCATTGTCGTTGCCGACAGCTTGCCGCTGCCGTTGCCAACAGTGAAGCGCGCCGCACCGCCGAAGATCAATCCTCCTTTGCCAGCGCCGCCTTGGCCGCCTGCAAGCGCGCCCGCTCCTCCGGCGCCACCTCGGGGTAGTGCAGGTCCAGCCCTTCCATCGCCTCGGCCATCGTCTCGCTGACCACCAGGCGGGTGAACCACTTGTGGTCAGCCGGCACCACGTGCCAGGGCGCCGCCGCGGTCGCCGTGGCGCGGATCGCCTGCTCATAGGCGGACTGGTATTCCTGCCAGTGCTGCCGCTCCGCGACATCGGCGGCCGAGAACTTCCAGTTCTTCTCCGGCGCCTCGATCCGCGCCAGGAAGCGGCGCTTCTGCTCCTCCGGGCTGATGTGCAGGAAGAACTTCAGCAGCACGATGCCCTGCCGGCCGAGATAGCGCTCAAACGCTGCGATATCCTCCAGCCGTTCATCCCAGATGCTCTTGCTCTCCAATGCCGCCGGCAGCTTCTGCCTGGCCAGCACCTCCGGATGCACCCGCGCCACCAGCACTTCCTCGTACCAGCTGCGGTTATGGATCCCGATATGTCCGCGCCGCGGCAGCGCCAGCGAGTGGCGCCACAGGAAGTCGTGGTCCAGTTCGGTCGCGCTCGGCGCCTTGAACGCCTCCACCATGCAGCCCTGCGGGTTCAGCCCGCTGAACACGTGCTTGATCGCGCCATCCTTGCCGGCGGCGTCCATCGCCTGGAAAATCGCCAGCACCGCCCAGCGGTCCTGGGCGTAGAGCTTGTCCTGCAACTCCGCCAGCCGGGCCATGCCCTCGGCCATCTGCGCCTCGGCGTCTGCCTTGTCGCCGCGGAAGCCATCGGTGTCGGCGGGGTCGATATCCCGCAGCCGGAAGCCCTTGCCCGCGGTCACGCGGAAGCGCGCCACCAGCTTCGCCCGCGCCTTGCTGTCCATTCAGCCTCTCCTCCCGATCATCGGCGCCACCAGCAGCCAGGCGATGGTCACCGCCTCCGCCACCAGCGTCGCGCCCATCGCCCAGGAATACCCCGCGGGGTCCCAGCCGCCAGCGGCAGTGCGCGGCCAGAAGTCCAGCACCCAGCCGATGGCGTTCTGCAGCACGAAAACGACGGCGAGCATGCTGAAGTTCATTGCCGTCGCCACCCGGCCGACCAACTCGGGGGCGAAGCGCTGCGCCACCAGGGAATAGCTCGCCGGCCCGCAACTGCCGGAGAACGCGAAGCCGAACCACAGCAATGCCAGCGGCAGCACCCCGGCCGGCGGCGCCAGCCCCAGCACCACCTGGAACAGCAGCATGGCGCCCAGGCCGGTATAGGGCACCAGCATCGGGTTAACCCCGCGCCGCTGCGCCAGGGAAGCCAGGTGCCCGCTGACCAGGTTGCCGGTCATCATCCCCAGCGCGTAGCACAGCAGCACATTGGCCCGGCTGAGGTCCGGCAACTGCCCGACGTCGCGCAGCCACGGCCCGGCCCACAGCCCCTGGTAGGTGAACACCAGGCCCGAGAGCAGCGCCATCGCCGGCATGAAGCGGATGAACTCGGGGTGCGCGAAGATGCGGCCGAACTCCGCCACCTCCTGTCGCAGCCGGCGCTTGGGCGGCGCGCTGAAGCCAGGCGGCCGCAACGGCACCGAAAGCCGGATCCACAGCGACACGCAGCAGGCCAGCAGCGCCAGCAGCGCGAAGGCGCCGCGCCAGCCGATATGCGGCAGCAGCAGTTGCACCGGCACCGTGGCCGCCAGCCCGCCGCCAGCGCCGATGAACACCGCCGCGCCGGTCATCTGCGCCAACTGGTCGGGCCGGTACCATTGCCGGTTGGCCTGCATGATCCCGATCAGCGCGCCGGCAATGCCGATGCCGGTGATGAAACGCCCCAGCGCCAGCATCGGCGTATCCGGCGCCAGCGCACACAGCGCGAAGCCGCAGGCCGCCACCAGCGCCAGCACGGTCTGCACCTTTCGCGCGCCGTGCACGTCCATGGCGACGCCGATTGGCAGTTGCGCCAGCGCGTAGCTGGCAAAGAACACCGCGGCCAGCGCGCCCAGGCCGCTGGCGGAAAGCCCGAGTTCCACCGCCATCAGCGGGCCGACCGTGGCCACCACCGAACGGCTGGCCTGGTTGGTGAAGTTCATCGCCGCCAGCGGCAGCGTGACCCTGGCGAAAATCCGCATCAACGCAGGCCCAGCTGCACACTGACCGGGCAGTGGTCCGACAGCAGGTCGCGCAGCCGCGGGTCGTTTTCGGTATAGACCATCACCTTCAGGCTATCCCGCCGCCACCATTCCCGCGCCGCGCCACCCAGCAGGATGTGGTCGATGAAGGCCCGCCCGCTGCTGTTGCCGCGCGCCCAGCACGGGTTGGAATAGCCCTCCGCCACGCTGACCACCGGGGCCGCGGCGTGCAGCGCCTGGAACATCTCGTCGCGCTGGCTCAGGCGACGGTTGAAGTCGCCGAGGATGGCGAAGGCCGTGCCTTCACGCCGGCGTTCCGCCATCCAGGCCGCCAGCACCGGCACCTGCGCCGCCAGCACCTGGCAATGCGGCGTGCTGGCATTGGCCAATGGCGCATCATGGCAACTGCTTTTCAGGTGCACCGCCAGCAGCCGCAGCCGCTGGCCGCCGGCCTCCACCGTGACATCCACGCCCCGCCGCAGCGAAAAGCGCGCCCGCGCCTGCACGTCCAGCGCCGCCAAGTCGGCATGGCGGGTCACCTGCAGGCTGCGATGCAGCGCGAAGCCGACGCGCTGCACGTCGTTCTCCTCGGCAAACACAAAACTGTAGTTGCGGGCGTCGAAGACCCGCGCCGCCACCTCGGGGCCATCCACCTCCTGCAGGGCCACGACATCGGCGTTCAGCCGCCGGGCATAGCCGGCCAGACGGTCCAGGTCGGCGGCGCTGCGGCGCGGCACGTCCGGCGGAATCGCCGGGTCTCCGGCCGGGCGCAGGCTGAGCCAGGCCAGGTTCCAGGTGGCGATCTTGAGGTCGGCGGCCACAGCGGGCACGGCGAGCAGGCAGCACAGCGTAAAGGCAAGGATCAGGCGCATGCGCCCAGCTTGCACGGGGCGGCGCCAGAGGACCATCCCGGTGCCGCGGCACGGGCACCTATCGCGCCCTGATGCGTTTGCAGGATGGCGTGCCGCGTGATCCACTTGGGTCGATCCATTGGGGGCAAATCATGCTGCGGCGGCCGCCCGCGTTACTGGAACCGCCGACGCCGAGCAAGACGCACCTCGGCCCCATGGAATTGGCTTGAAGGAAGGCACGAATGCGGCTTCTCACCCTGCTGCTGATGGCGTTCCTGCCGCTTGCCTCGGCCGGCCTGGCGCAGGGCACCAAAGCCCCGCCAGCGGCACCCCCGATGCAGCCCGGCGCGCCGCCCGTCAGCGCCCCCACCGCCCCACCCTACCCCACCCTGGCGGCCGCCCTGCCGATGCAGGCCGCAGGCTTCACCCGCGCCGGCCTGACCGATTTCGAAAGCCGCCCGGGTGGCCAAGGCCTCGGCGCCGCCGCCGAATATCGCCCGAGCGAAGGGGGCAGCGGCGTCGCCACGCTGTACCAATACACCCGCGGCATCGCCGCCCTGCCGGAGGGCACCACCTCCCACCTGGTCGAGCAGGAAATCCAGGCCGCGCTGACGGAAATCCGCTCGGTCGGTCCGCTGCGCCGCTACGGCCTGGCCAACCTGGCCGAGGCGCCCTTCATCCCGGCCCCCGACGGCCAGCCGGCGCTGCGCTGCATGGGCATGCTGCTGGTCTATGAAGGCGGCAGCCGCGCCGCCGACAGCTTCATCTGCGTCGGCGTGCTGCATGGCCGCTTCCTGAAGCTGCGGCTGACGCTGCCGACAGACCGCCAGGGCGATGGCCAGCCCCGCCTGCTGGCGCTCGGCCGTGCAGTGGTAGCGGCGCTGGTCAAAGCAGGCTGAGCGCGGGCTCCGTGCGCGCCGGCGCGGCGGCTTCCAGCGGCCGGGCGCCGCAGGCCAGCAGGAAATCGGCGACAGCGTCCATCTCCGCGGCCGGGCGCGTCCGGTCCTCGAACGGGCCGGGCGGGCTGCCTTCGGGCACCCAGATCACCGTCTCGTAGCGCGCCCGGGTCAGCAGCACGCGGTAGGTGTTGCGGATGAAGCGTTGTTCCTCGGCGCTGTTCACCACCTGCCAGGCATTGCCGGCGAAGCGCCGCGGCAGCCAGGCGCCGGCCTGGCGCACCTGGTCGCCACCCCAGGCCAGTCCGACCAGGTCCAACTCCAGCCCCTGGCAGGCATATTCGGTCGCCGCCACCTCCAGCGCATCGGAAGCGCGGATATCCGGCCAACGCTCCAGGAACCAATCCACCGGCTCGTCGCTGCCGATCAGCTGCGCGTCGAAGCCCTCGGCCCGCAGCCGCCGCGCGCCCGAGGAGCGCACGAACCCTGCCCGCCGCCGCCCCGCCGCCAGCGCGCGCAGCGCCGCCCGGGCCGCCTCCAGCGACCGCGTCAGCAGGAAGGGCAAGGTCGCGGTTGCCGCCAGGGCCAGGGCCTCGGCCGGCGCGTTGCGCAGCACCGCATCCACCCAGGCGGCAGCAATGTCGTCCCGCACGCTGCGCATCGGCACCGTCAGGTCCAGGTCGGCGTCCAGGGTGAGCCAAGACGGCAGTTCCATCGCCAGCCGCTGCGCCGGGTCCGCCGCGCGCAGCACGCCTGGCGCCGCCACCGCGCGCCAGCCCGGCGCGGCGGCGATCACCTGGCCCCATTCGCGAAGGCCGGCCTCCCCGGTATTGATCTCCTGCCCACCGCCGATCAGCGCCACCACGGCGGCGAAGCCCTGGTGCCGGCCCATGATATCCAGCGTATGCGCCGGCTCGCTCATGCTCAGCGTGCTGGTCCGCCGCTGCGTGTCGCGCATCGCCTGCGCTGCGTCCCAGGCGCGCTGCGCCTCGTCGAACACGATCACCCGCTCCGCCGGCGCCGTGGTGCGGCCGGCATTGTCGGCCAGGAAGCGATGCACGTTCTGCAGCGCCGCCTCGGTCTCATGCCGCGCCTGACGCAGCTTTCCCGCGCGCTTGCGCCGCTCGGGGTCGTTGCTTGGCCCCAGTTCCAGGCTGATGCCGGCCTTGTTGCAGGCCAGCGCCTCCCGCAGCACCGCCACCAGCGGCGCATTGCCGGTCAGGAAGGCGCTGCCGTCATGCCGCGCCTGGCCGAACACCACGTTCAGCCCGCACAGCGTCTTGCCGGCGCCAGGAATGCCGGTGACGAAGATCACCACACGCTCCGCAGCCTGCCGCGCTGCGGCCAGCGCGGCGTGAATGGCGGCGGTGGTGCGGTTCAGGTTCGGCGCATCGGCCCGCGCCTCGGCGATCTCCGCCACGCTGTTGCGGGAGAACAGCGTCGCCGCCGCCTCGATGATGGTCGGCACCGGTCGATACGGCGCCTCCAGCCAGGCCGAACCGTCCAGCGGCGTCCCCAGCGGCAAGGTCTGCACGGCACGCAGCAGCGCCGGCAGCGTCGCCGCACTCGCCTCCGCCACCTGTGGCGCCACGCCGGGCATGCCCAGCGGCATCTGGAACGGCGCCGGCCGCGCACATTCCGTCGCCACCACCACCGGGATGATCGGGTGCGCCCGGCTGCCGGCATGGAAGTCGCGCAGGTCCAGCGCGTAATCCTCCGCCTGTGCCCGGTCGGCGTTGCTGACCTGGGTGGCGCCGACCTTGAACTCCAGCACCAGGATCGCCCGGTCAGTCAGCAGCACCACGTCGATGCGCTTTTCCAGCCGCAGCAGGTCGAACTCGAAGGCCAGCGTCCAGGCCTCGCCACGGCAGTCTCGCACCAGCGCGCGCAGTAAGGCCGCCTCGCGCCGCCAGGCGGTCAACTGCGTCGGCTCACCCGAAAGCCGCCGCGCCATCTGGCTCGCCGCCAGCGCGCCGGCCACAGCCTCATCGGCCAGGCCCAGCAACTCGGCCCCAGTACACACGAACCAGGCTCTCACCCCGCATCCCCCCGCCGCCCCGGCCAGGTCGCCAGCAGCAGGCTGCCCAGCATGAGCGCGAATCCAACCGCGTGCAAAACGGAAAACCGTTCCCCCAGCACGAACACCGCCACCACGGCCGCACTCGCCGGCAGAAAGGCAGTGAACACGCCCGCCAGCCCCGCCTTCACCCGCCGCAGCCCGGCGTACCACAGCAGCAGGCACAGCACGCTGGCGGTCAGGCTATGGAACACCAACAGCCCCGCCAGTGCAGGCTCCGCCAACGCCACCACCGCCCCCACGCCCGGCAGCGCGAAGGGCAGCAGCACCAACGCGGAAAACGCCTGCATCCAAAGGCTGGCGGTCACCACCGGCACCTGGCCCGCAAGCCGCTTGGCCAGCAGCACATAGACCGCCTCGCCGCACAGCCCGCCGAACACCAGCGCATTGCCGAGCGCGGAACCGCCTGCGCCGCCGCCAACCCGCGCCAGGGTCAGCCCCGCCATGCCGCAACTGGCCAGCGCCACCGCCGCCCATAGCCGCGGCGCCAGCCTCTCGCGCAGCCACAGCGCACTGCCCAGCGCCACCACCGCCGGCAGCGTCGCCAGCACCAGGCCGGCTTCCAGCGCGCTGGTGTGGCGCAGCCCCGCCAGCAGCCCGGCATTGTACAGCGCGGTGCCGAATACCGCCTGCCAGGCCAGGTTCCGCAGCGCCGCCGGCGCCACCCGCACCCGCCCTTCCATGGCCCGGGCCAGCGGCCACAGCACCAGGCAGGCCAGGGCGCAGCGCAAGCAGGCAATCAGCGGTATCGGCAATACCTCGGCCAGCAGCTTGGCCACCGCGACATTGGCGCCGACCAGCGCCATGGCCGTGGCCAGTTGCAGATAGGCCAGCCGCACGCCGACTACTCGGCCTCGCCGGCTTTCCGGAACGGCGACAGCGTCGCCAGCGCTTCCATCTCCGCCAGCATCGCCGGGCGTTCCTGCTTCAGGAAGTCGCCCACCGCCCGCCGCAGGCCCGGGTGCTCGATATGATGCACGCTGTAGGTGGCTTTAGGCAGGTACCCGCGCTGGATCTTGTGCTCGCCCTGGGCGCCGGCCTCGACCCGCGGCAGCTTGTTCTCAATGGCGAAGTCGATGGCCCGGTAATAGCACAGCTCGAAATGCAGGAAGGGCGCGTGCACCACGGCGCCCCAGTTGCGGCCGTACAGCGCCTCGGTCCCCAGCAGGTTCAGCGCGCCGGCCACCGGCGTGCCGTCCTGTTCCGCCACCATCAGTACCACGCGGTCACCCAGGCGCTCCCCCAGCATCGGCCAGAAGCGCGGGGTCAGGTAGGCGCTGCGGCCCCACTTCTTGTCCGTGGTGGCCCGGTAGAAGGAATGGAACGCCGCCCAGTGCTTGCCGGTGATCTCATGGCCCCGCAGCGTCTTCAGCACATAGCCGCTGGCCGCCGCGTCGCGCCTTTCGCGCTTGATCGCCTTGCGCTTGCGGCTGTTCAGCGCACCAAGAAAGTCGTCGAAGCTGGCATAGCCCGGGTTCTCCCAATGGAACTGCGTGCCCAGCCGTTGCAGCCAGCCGGCCTGGCCCAGCGCCTCGTACTCGTCTTCCTGGCAGAAGGTGATGTGGGTGGAAGACATTCCCGCTTGTCCACACGCCTGCCGCAGCCCCTGGGCCAGCGCCGTCACCGGCACGCCGCTGCCAGGCCGCACCAACAGCCGCGGCCCCGGCACCGGGCTGAACGGCACGCAGACCTGCAGCTTCGGATAATAGCTGCCGCCCGCCCGCTCGAAGGCATCGGCCCAGCCAAAATCAAAAACGTATTCGCCCTGGGAATGGCCCTTGGCATAGGCCGGCGCGCAGGCCAGCACGGTGCCGGCGGCATCCTTCAGCACCGCATGCTGCGGCAGCCAGCCGGTGCGCGCGGTGGCGCTGCCGCTATCCTCCAGCGCCGCCAGGAAGGCATGGCTGACGAAGGGGTTATCCGGCCCGGCGCAGGCATCCCAGTCGGCCGCCGCAATCTCGGCGATGGTCCGGTGAAGCGAGAGCGAGAGTTCGGGCGCGCTGTCGGGCATGGGGCGTAGTTTGGCCCGGATGCGCCGGATGCAACAGCGTGCTCTTGCGGGGCTGGCTTTCAGATGTAGTTCTTGATATGTTCCAAAACACGGCTTGCCCCGACGAGCCGTTGCTCATTGAACCGCCCCATCCGACCCGCCATCCAGCGACATGAGCTGTCGCTGGATCGCCTGAGCCAACCGCGACGCGAGAACGCCGTTTGTCCGAAACCGGCAAGCCCTTGCCAACCCGGCCCCGAAAGGCCGGCCGGCGGTCCGCCGGGTCTCCCGCCCGCCCCCAATGACGTGGCATTTGTCCGTAATCGGCAGGGCTTCGGTTTTAGCCGCGCCCCATCGAGGTCGGCTTTGGCCGCCAGTCGCGCAAAGCGGCGCTGGCTTGCCCCGACGACCCCGCAGGCATGCGGCTGCCCAAGCCAGGCATTTGTCCGAACCAGGCATTCCCTGGGTTTCAGCCCCCTTTCGGGGGCAGGCCTCACCCCAGCTCGAACATGCCTTCCACCTCGACCGGCGCATCCGCCGGCAGGCTCGGCACCCCGATGGTGGTGCGCGCGTGGCGCCCGGCCTCGCCGAACACCTCCACCGCCAGGTCGCTCGCGCCATTCATCACCAGCGCATGCTGGGTGAAATCCGGCCCGCAGGCGATGAAGCCGCCCAGCCGCACCACCCGCTTCACCTTGTCCAGGTCGCCACCGGCGGCCGCCTTCAGCTGCGCCAGCAGGTTCAGAAAGCAGATCCGCGCCGCCTGCTGCCCCTGCTCGATGGAAATCGCCCGGCCATGCTTGCTGTCGATCGGGGTGCCCAGCTTGCCGATGAAGGCCAGCTTGCCATCCACAAGCGGAATCTGGCCGGAAACCACCACCAGTGCCCCGCGCCGGCCAAGATCGGCCGCGGTTTCCACCACGTTGAAGCCGACATAGCTGGCAATCGGCGCCGGCGGTGGCGGCAACGCAATGCCCATCGCCGCCAGCTTCGCCTCGATCCGTCCTGCCATGCTGCTCTCCTCAGGCCTTCGATTGCGCCGGCCGGCACACCCCGCCGCGGCCGGGCTTTCTAGCGCCTGATCCGTGCAGGCGTCATCGCCGAAGCGTGAATCTGCACCGCAAACACCGGAAGCACGGCCCACCAGCGCCAAGCCGCGAGCGCAGTCGTCCGTACAAGCGATACCGCCCCCCCCGCCCAACGCGCAGGCCTCAGGCCACCACGCGCAAGCTGCGCCGCCGGCCCCGCGGGCTCGCGCTCGGCGATTCCGGCAGGTCCAGCGGCAGCAGCGGCCCCAGCTGCGCCGCGCTGCCGAGCGTATCCGCGGCGCAATCCGCCTCGGAGGGCTCCGGCAGGTCACGCCGGCCGAGGTAGTCCAGCGCCAGGCGCCGGAACGCCCAGTCCAACACGCTGGTCGCCCGGGTGATCGCCGGATCGCCCTCAACCACGCCGGCCGGCCCGAACCGGGTATAGGCGAAGGCCTCGACATAATCGGCCAGCGGCACGCCGCGCCCCAGGCCGAGTGACACCGCCTGGGCAAAGCCATCCATCAGGCTGCGATACGCCGCGCCTTCCTTGGACAGGGTGAAGGCCACCTCCAGCAGGCGGCCCTCGGCATCCTCGGCGCTGCGCAGCGCCACCCGATGCCCGCCCACGGTGACGTGGATGGTCGTGCCATTGTGCCGGCGCGGCTGCGCCACCTTGGCCACCGGCCTGGCCGGCGCCGGCAGCGCCACCGGGCCCGGCGGCGCCGCATGCAGGAAGGGCGCGACCGCATCGCGCATTGCCTGCCGCGCCACGTCGCCCACCGGCGCCAGCAGCGCCGCCGCCCGATGCGGGTAGGCCCGCTGCGCGACCATCGCCGCCCGCGTCGGCAGTTCCACCGCGCCACCATTGGGCGCCAGGGCCAGCCGGGTGGCGCCCGGCATCGGCGCCAGGCCGCCCACTTCGGCACCCAGCAGGGCCTCGGCCGCATCCGGCAGCGCCAGCGCCACCAGCCCGGCATGGCGCAGCCCCGGAGCGCCCGCCGCCGCATCCAGCGCCGCCCGCGCCGCCGCCGCCAACCCTGGCAGCACGGTCTCACCGGGAGGCGCCGGCCACAGCAGCGCCACCGGCTCCCGCGCGCCCAGCTTTTCCGCGAGTTGGCCAGAGCAGGCCTCCGCCGCGCCGCGCGTCAGCGCCGCGATGCCGGCCGCGACCGCCCGCGCCTCGGCGCTGTCATATTCCAGGCCCAGCGCCGCCAGCAGACCCGCGAGATCAGCGAAGCCCAGCCGTAGGCGGGACGCCTTGGCATTGGTGAGGCAGTCCAGCGCCAACACGCCCAAGGCGCAGGCCTCAGCATAGCCTTCCAGGTCGAAGCCACCTTCGGGCTCCAGGAAGGCCGGCAGGTTCAGCACGAAGCGCGGCTCCGGCCGGGCGGCGCCGGACCAGACCTCGGCGCCCGGGGCACCGCGCCGGGCCAGCAGCAGGGCGCGCAGCCCCTCGGCCAGGTGCAGTGCGCCGGCATCGTCGAGCAGCCCGGCCTTGCGGCCCCGGCTCAGCGCCCGGCCGATCCAGCTTTCCGCCGCGCGAGCCAGGGTGGCGGGGCCTTCGCCCGGGGCCAGGGCGGCCAGCGCCTCGGCCGCCAGGGCGCAGTCCTCCCAGGCGACGGGCAGGGCCACGGCCCGCGGGGCGGCATCCGGGTCCGCCGCCGCCCTGCTGCGCCGCAGCGCAACGCCATCCCAGAGAGTACCTTTGATACGTGCCATGGCCCGAGATTACGGAGGCCGGGACGACTCAGGAAGCCGTATTTAGTGGTTCGGGCCGGTTGCGGACGCAATATCCTGTGGACAACGCCGGCTTTGCACCTGAACGGCCGCTGTGCGATTGTCCCCCTGAAATCGCGCCGCTTCCGCTGAGGCCCTCATGTCCTTCCTGTTCCGCGTCTTCGCGCCCTTCATGGGCCACAAGGTCGGCACCGACCGCTTCGGCAACATCTACTATGAGAGCCGTGGCGACATGCCCGGCGGCTATGGCCGCAAGCGGCGATACGCCGTCTATGCCAAGGGCGGCAGCGAGAGCACCGTGGTGCCGCCGGAATGGCATGGCTGGCTGCACCACACCACGGAGGCACCGCTGCCCGAGACGCAGCTGTACCCCTGGCAGGCGCAGCATCGGCCGAACCCCACCGGGACCGCGCTGGCCTATGCGCCGCCCGGCCATGACAGCAAGGGTGGCAAGCGCGCCACCAGCACGGCCGACTACGAAGCCTGGACCCCGGGGGCCTGACCATGGCGCAGCGTAGCATCGCGGAAATGGCGACCGGCGCCGTGGTGCTGGGCATCGCCGGGGTGTTCCTGGGCTATGCCATGCTGCACAGCGGCCGGGCCGGTGGCGCGACCGATGGGCTGGCGCTGACCGCCAGGTTCGACAAGATCGACGGCCTGAACAACGGCGCCGATGTGCGGATCGCCGGCGTCAAGGTCGGCAGCGTCATCAGCCAGCGGATCGACCCGACCAGCTTCGCCGCCGAGATCACCCTGAACGTGGACCGCACGCTGAAGCTGCCGACGGATACCTCGGCTGAGATCACTTCCGAAGGCCTGCTGGGCGGCAAGTACGTGTCGCTGGTGCCGGGCGGGGCGGACCGCATCCTGGCCAATGGCGCGCGGATCACGGAAACGCAGGGCAGCGTCTCGCTTGAATCGCTGCTGGGACGCTTCATCTTCTCGGTGACGCAGATGAACAGCAGCCAGGCTCCCAATACCGTTGGCAACGCCCCGGCCCCCCCCGCCACCCCGGCCCAGCCGGGGGCGGCCGCCAGATGAGCGCAGCGCCCCCCGCCAGCTGGCCGGGGCGCGACGGCCAGCCGATCTCCTGCCGGGAGACGCTGAAGATGCTGGCCGAGAACCATGCCGAGGCCGCCCAGGTCCTGCGCGATACTTTCGAGGACGCCGTGCTGATGGGCGTGGATGAGGCCGCGATGCGGCGCCTGCTGGCCGAGCTGGTCGAGAGCCTGGCAACCCCGCGGGTGAAGGCATGAAGCGCCTGCTGACCCTGGCCGTGCTGCTGCCGGTGGCGGCGCTGGCCCAAGCCGATGGCTGGGTGGCCAAGCCCGCCGCCGAATTGCAGGTGCTGGACAAGGTGACGGCGCGGGTTTCCGTACTGCGGGCGCCGCTGAACACGCCGACGGCGTTCGGCGCCATCAGCATCACCGTCCGGACCTGCAATGCACGCCCCGCCGATGAGGTGCCGGACGCGCTGGCCTGGATGGAGATTTCCGACAGTCGCCGGCCGGAAGCCTCTCGCGTGGTGTTCCGCGGCTGGATGTACGCCAACACGCCCGCCGCCAACATGCTGGAACACCCGGTCTATGACGTGCGGGTGCTGGACTGTAGGTAGCCGGCCCCTCAGTCCGCGCTGGCGCCGGAAGCGCGGATCACCGGCGCCCAGCGGGCGATCTCGGCCGGGATGAACCGGGCAAAATCCTCGGCGCCCAGCAGCATCGGCAACAGCGCCAGGGCTTCCACCCGGGCCTTCCAGGCCGGCTGCCCCATGGTTTCGGTGATGGCGGCCGAGAGCGCGCGGGCGATCTCCACCGGCACCCCCGCCGGCGCGGCGACGCCAACCCAGCCGGGCGCCTCGCAGCCGGGCAGGCCCTGCTCGATCAGCGTCGGTACCTCCGGCAGCGCCGCCAGCCTTTCCCGGTTGGTCACCGCCAGCGGCCGCAGCGTGCCGGCGCGGATGTGTTCCACCGCCGGGGGGATGTCGGCGATCATGACGTCGATGCGCCCGCCCAGCAGGTCCGTCAGCGCCGCCGCCGTACCCCGATAGGGCACATGGGTCGCCTCGAAGCCGGCCAGTTGCTTCAGCAGTTCGAAGCCGATGTGGTGCGGGGTGCCGGCGCCCGAGGTGCCGTAGCTGATCCGGCCGCCCGCCGCCTTGGCCCCGGCGATGAAGGCAGGCAGCGATGCCGGGCCATTGGTGCGCACCACCAGCACGAAGGTGGTGGCCGCCAGCAGTGCCACGGCGGTGAAGTCCCGCACGGGGTCGAAGGGCGGGCGGCGATACAGCGTGGGCACCACGGCGAAGGTGGTGCTGGTGGTCAGCAGCAGGCTGTGGCCGTCCGGCGCCGTGCGCTGGATGGCCTGGGCGCCGATGATGCTGCCGGCGCCGGGCATGTTCT
Source organism: Acetobacteraceae bacterium (assembly GCA_947371015.1). Classification (GTDB taxonomy): domain Bacteria; phylum Pseudomonadota; class Alphaproteobacteria; order Acetobacterales; family Acetobacteraceae; genus CAIMOR01. Next base: position 26,858 of record CANBNK010000022.1, read on the forward strand.
CCACCACCAGCGGCTGGCCGAGGCGCGGCGGCAGGGCTTCCGCCAGGAGCCGGCCGAGCAGGTCGATGACCCCAGCCGGCGGGTAGGGCACCACCAGGCGGATCGGGTGGCTGGGCGCCCAGGCCGGCGGCACCGGGACCGAGAGCGCCACGGCGGGGGTGGCCAAGGTGGTGCTGACAAGGGTGGTGCTGGCAGCCAGCAGCAGGCCGCGACGTGTCGGCATGGCAGTTCCTCCCGATATGGCCGGGTGCTCGGCGTCGGGAACCCCCGGCACCAGGCCCGCGGCCTTGCTCTTGCGCGGCCGGGCTGCCACCAGCCCGACGCGATGGCCCCCAGCTTGGCCATTCCGCGTGAAGCTGCCAACCTTGTTGCCAAGCAGGTGGCCCAGGCCACACGGAACAGGGGAGGGTCCAGCATGGCGGAACCAGTGGGTATCAGGCGGATCGTCACCGGGCATGACGCCAGCGGCAAGGCGGTGGTGCTGCACGACAGCCCGACGCCGAACGTGAAGGTGCGGCCGGTCGGTGGCTTCGTCAGCCACCTGGTCTGGGCCACGGATGAGAGCCCGGCCGATATCAACACCGGGACCGACCGCGCCGACCGCGTCACCGGCACCGCGCCGCCGCCGAATGGCACGATCTTCCGCGTGGTCGATTTCCCGCCCGAGGGCGGCAAGCAGCACGACCGCGAGGCGATGCTCAAGGCGATGGGGCTGAAGGATGAGAGCCACGCCGAGGGCGCCCGCCACGCCTTCATGCATCGGACGAAGAGCGTGGACTACGCGCTGGTGCTGAGCGGCGAGATCGACATGCTGCTGGACGACAGCGAAGTGCACATGAAGGCCGGCGACGTGATGGTGCAGCAGGCCACCAACCACGCCTGGGTCAACCGCGGGACCGAGATGTGCCGGATCGCCTTCGTGCTGGTGGACGCGGTCGAGCACCCGCATTTTAGCGCGTGAAGGGCCGGCCGATTCACGCTTCCGCGCCAGCAGGCGCTTCAGCGATCGGACGGCTGAAGGGCCAGCCGATTCACGCCTCCGCGCCCGTCGGCGCTTCAGCGATCGGGCGGCCGCTTCGCGCCTCCACGCCCGCCAGCCGCCGCGCGCTGCTGGCCGCCGCCTTGGCCGCACCGTTTGCGGCGCAGGCGCAGGAAAGGGCGGTGAACATCCTGGTGCCGTTCTCGCCGGGCACCAGCATCGACACGCTGGCGCGGCTGACCGCCGAGCATATGCGGCGCAGCCGGGGCGTGGCCGCGGCGGTGGAGAATCGCGTCGGCGGCAGCGGCGTCATTGCCACGCAGGCCGTGGGGCGCGCGCCGGCGGATGGCCGCACGCTGCTGGTGACGACCAATACCTTCGTCACCACGCCGGCCCTGCTGCCCAGCCTGCCCTATGACCCCATCAGCGACTTCGCGCCGGTGATCCACCTGGCCAGCGTCGGCATGGCGCTGTGCGTGCATGCGGATGTGCCGGCGCAGGATGTGGCGGGGTTCGTGGCCCAGCTGCGGGCGCAGCCGGGCGCGGTGGCCTATGGCTCGCCCGGGGTGGGGTCGCCGCAGCACCTGGCCATGGCGCTGTTCCTGCAACGCACCGGCACGCAGGCGCTGCATGTGCCGTATCGCGGCAGCGCCGGGGCCTTGCCGGATCTCTCGGCCGGGCGGGTGGCGGCGATGTTCGTGCCGGTGAATGCCGCGGTGCCGCTGGCGACCGATGGCCGGGTACGGCTGCTGGCGGTGGCGCAACCGCGCCGCAGCGCCCAGGCGCCGGCGGTGCCGACCATGGTGGAGGCGGGCTTCGCCGGGTTGGAGATCGAGGTCTGGTTCGGCTTGCTCGGGCCGGCGGGCATGCCGGCGGCGCAGGTGCAGCGGCTGAACCTGGAGCTGAACGCCATGCTGGAGGACCCCGCCGTGCGCCAAGTGCTGGCGCGGCAGGAGTTGGAGGCCAAGGGCGGCCCGGTGGAGGCCTTCGCCGGGCTGCTGAATGGCGAGCGGGCACGCTGGGCGCGCGTCATCCGGGAAGCCGGCATCACCGCGGAATAGACGCGCGGCGCCTGAAGGGGGCAGCGCAAACGTGGCCGGCGGTGGGCGGCAAGCGCGTTGCGGGAGTAGCCGCCGCCGCCGCGACCGGCCAGGATACCCTGCCGAGACCGGGGGACTTCCGCATGATCCGCTTGCTGCTTGCCGCGCTGCTCTGCCTTGCCGGCACCACCGCCCGCGCCGAATGGCCGGAGCGGCCGATCCGCATGATCGTGCCCTTCCCGCCCGGTGGCGGCACCGATGCGCTGGCGCGCGTGCTGGCGCAGCACCTGCAGACCACGCTGGGCCAGCCGGTGGCGGTGGAGAACCGCGCCGGGGCCAGCGGCGTCATCGGCACCGAGGCCGGGGCGCGGGCGGCGCCGGATGGCTATACGCTGACGCTGAATGCCAGCGGCCCGCTGACCATCGTGCCGCAGATGCTGCCCAACCCGCCCTATGACCCGCTGCGCAGTGTGGTGGCGGTGGCGATCCCCAGCGTGACGCCGCTGCTGATGGTGGTGCCGGCCGGCTCGCCGTTGCGGGACGCGCACGGCTTCGTGGCCTGGGCGCGGGCCAATGCGGGCAAGGGCAACTACTGCTCCATCGGCATCGGCTCGCCGAGCCACCTGGCGGCGGAGATGTTCCTGCGCCGCTTCGGGCTGGAGGTGACGCATATTCCGTTCAACGGCAGCGCGCCGGCGTTGACCGCGCTGGTCTCCTCTACCTGCGACGTGCTGTTCGACAGCGGCACCTCCTCCAGCCCGCTGGTGCGGCAGGGGCTGATCCGGGCACTGGGCATCACCGCGGCGCGGCGGCACCCGAGCTTCCCCGAGATTGCGCCGGTCAGCGACCAGGGCGCGCCGGGCTACGAGGCCTTCACCTGGTCCGGGCTGTTTGCGCCGGCCGGTACGCCGCAGCCGATCATCGAGCGGCTGAACCGCGAATCCCGCGCGCTGGCGGCCACCCCGGCCGAGCGGGCGCGGATCGAGAGCCAGGGTGGCCTGGTGATGGACATGGACCTGGCCGCGCTGGACGCCTTCATGCGGCGCGAGATCGAGGCCTGGGGCGCGGTGATCCGCGCCGCCAATATCCGGCTGAACCCGTAGCAGGGCGCCGGCCGGGTTTGGGCGCCCCGGGCGGGCTCGCCCAGTCGAAGGTCGCGCCTGCCGGCTGGGGGCGTGGCTGCCCGGGACCAGGCCCGGGCAGGATGGTGTGGCCCGGCGCCGCGCCTCAGTCGGCGAGGCCAGCCCAGGTTTCGCCGTAGGTGTCGCCGAAGACGAACTCCGAGAGCTTGCCGCGGCCGACCGGGCCGAACTTTCCCATCGGCCAGCCGATCGGCAGGATGGCGTAGCTGTGCACGCCGGGCGGCAGGCCCAGGGCAGCCTCGGCTTCCTCCTCGAACAGCAGGTGCCGCGTCGTCAGCGTGCTGCCCAGGCCCAGTGCGCGGCAGGCCAACAGCATGTTCTGCACCGCCGGGTAGATGCTGGCGCCGGTGCTGCGGTTGGGGTTCGGCCCTTCCAGGCAGCAGACGATCCAGACCGGCGCATCGGCGAAGTGTTCGGTCAGGTATTCCACCGCGCTGTGCTGGCGATGGTATTTCTCGGCCGTCACGCCGGGGGGCGCGGCGCTGCTGGCGTAGCGCGGGCCGACCACCTCATCCAGCGCCTTCTTGTACCAAGCCTGGACCGCCTGCTTCTTGGCGCGGTCGCGGATGACCATGAAGCGCCACTTCTGGGTGTTACCGCCATTGGCGGCGGCAGTGCCGGCTTCCAGCACCTGGCGGATCAGCGCATCCGGCACCGGGTCCGGCTTCAGCCGGCGCATGGCACGGGTGGTGGCGATGATGTCGAGGACGTCCCTGCTGGCGACGTCTGGTCCTTGCCCGGACATGGCTGCGCTCCCTTGGTGAGGCGCCCAGCGTGGCATGCGATGGGTCACTTCGCCACCCGGGGCGGCGCCAGGCGCCGGATACGAAGCGGGCCGGACGGTTTCCCGCCCGGCCCTATCCGTCACGCTGCCAAGCTGGCTCAGGCGACGATGATGAAGTCCGCGGCCGTCACCTGGCTGGACTGCATGAAGTGCGCGATCACCAACGCGTCCGCACCGCCCACACCGTCGGCATCCCATTCCAGGGTGCCGCTGGCGCGGTCGAACAGGAACTGCGCGCCGGCTGTGGTCGCCACCAGGCCGCTCTTCAGGGCCACGCTGCCGCCGGCGACCAGGCCGCCGCCGAAGCCGGCCGCGGAGATCTCGAACTGGTCGTCAGCCGCACGGAAGCCGAAGATGGTGTCGCCCGCTTCGGCCAGGGTGCTGAAGCGGAAGATGTCGGCACCAGCGCCGCCATTCATGCTGTCGGCACCGGCGCCACCCACCAGGGTGTCGTTGTCGGCGCCGCCCAGCAGGGAGTCGGCACCGGCGCCGCCCACGAGCAGGTCGTTGCCGGCGCTGCCGAGCAGCGTGTCGTTGCCCGAGCCGCCGTTCACGGTGTCGTTGCCGGCACCTGCGTTGAGCCGGTCGGCCAGGCCGCTGCCGTTTACCGTCTCACCAAAGCGCGTGCCCTGCTTCACGTCATCGATGTAGATGATGCTGGTCTGGCCGCCTTCGTAGGTGGCGGGCACGCCGGTCGCGTAGTGATCCTGCACGTCGACCAGGTAGGCATGGGTGTCGGCGTCACCGAAGATGCTGGTGACGTCGAGGATGCCCGAGGTCTCCTTGTCGTTGGTGTGCGGCGCGGTCGGCGCGATGGTGTTGTTCGCGCCATCGCCGTCACCGAACAGCGCGGGGTCGAGCCGGGCGATCTGCACGATGCTGCCGTTGGCGGGGTTGTAGTCCCACACGCTGGCGTGGCCCTTGTAGTTGCCCGGATCCTCATTCAGCAACACATGGCCGGTGGTGGCGTCGATCCCGATGTTGTCGAACATTACCTGGACGCCAGGGGTGCCCTGGAACTCCATCTTGAAGGTGCCGCCGGCTTCCGGGTTGGTCGCGTCGGTGTAGGTCAGCGACCACAGCCGGGTCGGGCTGGTGGCGTTGGCGGTGGTGACGAAATAGTACTTGTTGTGGTTGGTCGGGTCCCAGGCGCCGTCCTCCGGGCGCCAGAAGCCGGAGACGCCGGCGGTGATGGCCGCGGTCTCGATCTGCGCGCCGGTCATGGTGGCGGCGGTGGCGTGCGTGTCGTCCTTGATCTCGACCATGGTGAAGTTGCCGCTGGTCGGCGGGCTGGTCAGCGCCGATTCGCGGCCGCTGGTGGTGCTGGTATCGTTGATGGCGCCAATGCCGCTGGCGACCACGCCATACAGCTTGCCACCGACCAGGCCGGCCTTCTGCACTTCGGTGCCGGTGTTGGTTTTGGTGCCGACGTACATGTACACCTGACCCGCTGGGCTGGTGTCGTTGTCGAGCATCACGACGGTCTTGTCGCCGCTCCAGGGGTTGGCGACGGCGTTCTCGAAGCTGGTATTGCCGAAGCCTGGTAGCTCGTAGACGTTGCCCTTTTCAGAGCCGCTGGCCACGAAGGCAAAGCCACGGCCATTGGTGCCACTTTCCTCACCGGTCAGGAAGATGCGGTCCTGGGTGCCAAGGCCGGTGGCAGAATTGTAGAATGCTGAGACATCGGCCAAGTCGCCCGAGCACAGGCGGCTGATGGAGGTGGTGGTCTGAGTGTAGGTGCCGTCGCCGTCATTGTCCTGGTAGACCGTGGTGCCAAGGTCGTTGACGCTCAGCACTTCATGCGTTGCCTTGCTGACGACGATCTCGTCAACAAAGGCGCCGTTCGAGCCATGCGCACGCACGGCGCCGTTGCCCGAGGGAATTTCGTGGTTCTGCAGGATGGTGACGGTGGTGCCGTTGTCGATCACGCCCATGCCGTCCGGCAGGCCAGCGTAGATGTGGCCGCCGATGGTGGTGCCGGCGGTCAGCAGGGCCTCGATCCGGACGTTCGGCTCCAGGTTGATCAGATAGGACGCCGCGGAGCTGGAGGGCCCCTGGATCAGGTTCGCCATGGGTCGGTTTTCCCTTTGCCTTGGAAAGTGATGCGCCGCGCCCAGCCAAAGGCCGAGCTCTCGGGTGGCGGATCAGTAACCAAAGAGACGACACGGCGTAATACATGAATGGAATAAGATTTTAAGTCGACATTCATACTTATTTATTGCGGATTTATGGCAATTCCGCGGATGTTTTATTTTTTATACGCCGCCGATGGCGAAGCAGTAAGCGTTTTAACGCACCTTTCCTATCCGGTTTTTACCGGGACTGCCTGGCGAGACAATGAGGCTCGGCGTCTCCAGGCGTTTCGATAGGGTTTGGGGGGACGCCGCGACGGGATGGCGGGTCAAGCACCCTTGGTCAGATCCCGTGATGCGGGTCACCGGCGTTCCGTCGCCTGCCAATGCAAGCCAGGTTCAGGGGCGGAGCAAAGCGCCCGTGGCGCCAAACCATACCGCCGGACAACGCCGAAGGGCGCAGCACAGGGCTGTTACCAAGCATCGAATATAGAGAAGGAAAATGGTGCCCAGGAGTGGAATCGAACCACCGACACTGCGATTTTCAGTCGCATGCTCTACCAACTGAGCTACCTGGGCCCATTGCGTGCGGCCCGCGCGAACGCGGACCTGAGGCAGAGGCGGGCGGAGATAGCGGAACCTAACCGGGCTGTCCACCCGGCTTGGTGCCGCCATGTTGGTAATACTGCGCGGGGCTCAGGCGGCCGCCGCGGCTTCCTTCTTCGCCTTGGCGCGGCTGATGCGGTTCTTCAGCACCTGGGCCTCGACCGGCAGTTTGCGGTTCGGCGTGTCCAGCAGGAACGCATCCAGGCCGCCATTGTGCTCAATGGTGCGGATGCCGTTCGCGGTCAGGCGCAGGCGGATGCTGGCGCCCAGCACGTCCGAAAAGAACGAGGTTTCCTGCATGTTGGGCAGGAAGCGACGACGGGTCTTGTTGTTGGCGTGGCTGACGTTGTTACCCGTCAGCACGCCCTTCCCGGTGATACCGCAACGGCGGGCCATGATGAAGTTCCCGAAACAGCGCAGGCAGCCAAAGGAGCTGCCTGGAAAGGATGGCGATTGAAGGCAGGGCGTATGGCGGAACCCTCGGCGAGAGTCAACCGGGACGGCTGACCCCGCGCCTGGCTTCAGGCAGCGCCGCCGGGCGGGTGCTCGCGCATCTGGCGCAACTCGCCGCTTTCCACGCTGATCAGGGCATTGCGCAGCACATTGGCCACGCCGCGGTCGTCCAGGTTGCGGGCCAACAGGCCGAGCGCGCCGCCCAGCAGGGCGGAGGCGACCGAGATCGCGTCGATATTCTGGTCCATCATGTACTCGATCGCCTTGTCCACCACCGAACCGGCGTGGCTCAAGTCCTCAGGCGCCATGCCTTCGGGGTCCATCTGCATGGGCAGCCTCCTGTGTGCCGGCCGCAGATAGGGCGGGTTGTGCCCGGGCGAAAGCCCCGTTGCCGGAACGGGGTGCACTTGGCGGCAATCTGGGCGATGCTGACGCCAAACGGCAACAGGAGGAACCGCCATGACCCAGAACCCCATCGCCCGCCGTGGCCTGCTCGGCGCCGGGCTGGCGCTGGCCGCCGCGCCGGCCTTTGCGCAACAATGGGCGCCGACGCGGCCGATCCGCATGGTCGTGGGCTTTCCGCCCGGTGGCGCGACCGACGTGCTGGCCCGCTGGGTGGCGCAGCAGTTGAGCCCGCGCCTCGGCCAGCCGGTGGTGATCGAGAATCGGCCGGGCGCCAATGCCTCCATCGGCTCGGCCGCGGTGCAGAATGCGACGCCGGATGGCACCACGCTGCTGTTCACCACGGCGGATACCCACAGCGTGAACCCGGTGGTCTATCGTCAGTTGCCGTACCAGCCGGAACGCTTCGTGCTGGTGGGCGGCATCGCCCGGCTGCTGTTCGCGCTGGCGGTGCGGCCGGGGCTGGCGCCGGGCAATCTGCGGGAGTTCGTCGCCCTGGCGCGCGGCGCCGCCCAGCCGCTGACCTATTCGAGCTGGGGTGTGGGCAGCACCAGCCAGGTGATGATGGAAACCTTCGCCGCCGAGAGCGAGTTGAAGCTGCAGCACGTGCCGTTCCAGGGCGCCGCGCCAGCGGTGCAGGCGCTGATCGCCAACCAGGTGGACGCCTTCATGCTGCCGATCAGCGTGGCCATGGCGCAGGGCAACCTGGTGAAGACGCTGGGGATCGTGAACCCCGGGCGCTTCGCCGGCGCGCCCACGGTGCCGACCTTCGCCGAGCAGGGCTTCGGCCTGTTGGGCGACCTGTGGTTCGGCGTGCTGGCCCCGCCGGCGACGCCCGACCCCGTCACCAACCGGATCGCGGCCGAGATGCATGCCATTGCCAACAGCCCGGAGGCGGCGGCCTTCCTGACGCCGAACGGCTTCGTCGCCGACCCAGCCGACCGCGCCGGCTTCATGGCGCATGTCGCGGCGGATGATGTGCGCTGGAAGGCCCGCGCGCGGCGGTTGGGCGTGGTGCTGGACCAGTAGCGCGGGCGTGATCGGCCGCCCGGATTTCGCCGTTTTCCCGGCGGAATCCGGCCGCGGCCGACAGCCAGGCTGGGCGCCATGAACAAGCGCATTCCTGCCATCATGCTCGCCGGACTCATGGCTTCCGGCATCGCTGCCCCGGCCGCGCAGGCCCAAGGGTGGCATCGTGGCGGCCACGGCCCAGGTTGGAGTAGTGGTGGTGGTGGTGGTGGCCATCACCATCGCGGCCCGGGCGGTGGCGCCATCGTCGGCGGCATCATCGGTGGGCTGGCGCTGGGCGCGCTGGCGGCCGGTGCGGCCGGGGCCTTCGCGCCGCCGCCGCCACCGCCGGTGTACTACGCACCGCCGCCCCCGCCGCCAGACTACTACCCGGCGCCGGTCTATGCCCCGCCGGGCTACTACCCGCCGCCGCCGGCCTACATGTACAAGCCCGCTTGGTAGCTACAGGGCGCGAGAAAGCCCCTGCCGCAGCGCCTGGCCTGTGGTGCTGCCGGGGTCGATCAGGCCTTCGCGCAGGAACAGGTCAACCAGCGCCAAGTTGACATTGAACTTCACCTGACCGGCGTCGCGCACCTGCGCGAACAGCCGGCCGATGGGCCATAGCTCGAAGCGCTCCACCTCGTTGTCGTTCGGCTGCGGCGTGAAGCTCTCCGGCAGGTCCAGGTCGTACACGTGCATGACGTCTCGCCGGGTGCCCTCGGGCACCTGCATGACGTAGCTGATGCGCGCCACCTCGCGGGCCTGGCGGGCCAGGTCGGCCGGGATGCTGGCTTCCTCCTCGGCTTCCTTGACCAGGCACTCGAAGGCGTCCAGCCCGGCGGGCGTGCCGCCGGCCACCAGGTTGTCCAGCTGGCCCGGCGCCACCGACTTGGTCTTGCTGCGCCAGCCGATCCAGACATGCAGCCCATCCGCCCGGCGCACCAGGCCGTTGACGTGGACACCCTGGCCGATGACGCCAAACACCGGGATGGCGCCGCGGTCCAGCACCGCCAGCGCGGCGCCCTCGGGGGTGTGGCGCACGTCGAACAGCTCCCGCCGGTCCCGCGCGCCCAGGGCGGCCGCGGCGGCGGCCAGGGTGGCGCTGCGGGCGGCGGCGGGGGCAACGAAGTCCAACGCCCCCTCGGCCTCCTGCCAACCCGGGAGGGTGGCCAGCTGGGCGGCATGGGCCGGGGCCAGGTAGCCGGCGACGGCACCCTCGATGCGCCAGGGCCGCAGCAGGTGCAGGCCGGGGTGGTTGTTGCAGGCTTCGACGTGGCGGAGGAAGGCGTTCATGCGCCAAGGTTTACCCCTCGGCGCCCCGGCCCCGCCAGATGGCGGGTTTGCCCCGTGGCGGTTCCGGTCCACATAGCGCCAGCAAGCGCGGAGCGGACGGAACGTGGCCAAGCCCAGCCCACCCGAGAACAACCACTGGCAGACCCTGGTCTCCCTGGCGCCCTGGCTGTGGCCGAAGGGCGAATTGGAGCTGCGAGCCCGCGTGGTGCTGGCGGTGATGCTGCTGGTCTGCGCCAAGGCGGCCAATGTGCTGGTGCCGCTGGCCTATGCCCGTGCGGTGGATGCGCTGACGCCGAAGGGCGCCGAGATCGTGGCCCTGCCGATTGCGCTGGTGATGGGCTATGGCCTGCTGCGCATGGCGTCCTCGGCGTTTGGCGAGCTGCGCAGCGCGGTCTTCGCCAAGGTGCAGGCGCGGGCGGCCAGGCGCATCGCGGCTTCGGTGTTCAACCACCTGCATGCGCTGTCCATGCGCTACCACATGGACCGGCAGACCGGCGGGCTTTCCCGCGTGCTGGAACGCGGCACGCGCGGCATTTCCTTCGTGCTGAACTTCCTGCTGTTCAACATCATCCCGACCATCGTCGAGATCTTCCTGGTGGCGGGCATCCTGTGGGGGATGTTCGAGTTCAGCTTTGCCGCGGTCACCATGGTGACCATCGGCGGCTATGTCGCCTTCACCCTGCTGTTCACCAACTGGCGGCTGCGCTTCCGCCGGGTGATGAACGAGATGGACCAGGACGCCAACACCAAGGCGATCGACAGCCTGCTGAACTACGAGACGGTGAAGTATTTCGGCAATGAGGCGCATGAGGCGCGCCGCTACGACGAGAGCCTGACGCGCTATGAGCGCGCCTATGTGCGCAGCGAGACCACGCTGAACATGCTGAACGCCGGCCAGGCCGCGATCATCGCGGTGGGGCTGACGCTGGTGATGCTGCTGGCGGCGCAGGGCGTGATCGGCCACACGATGACGGTGGGCGACTTCGTGCTGGTGAATACCTACCTGATCCAGCTTTACATGCCCTTGAACATCCTGGGTTTCGCGTACCGCGAGATCAAGCAGGGGCTGACCGACACGGAAGCGATGTTCGAGCTGCTGGACGAGGCGCAGGAGGTGGCGGATGCGCCGGACGCGGTAGCGCTGGCGGCCGGGCCGGGGGCGCTGCGCTTTGAGGATGTGCGCTTCGGCTATCGGCCGGACCGGGTCATCCTGAAGGGCGTTTCCTTCGAGGTGCCGCCGGGCAAGACCATGGCCATTGTTGGGCCGACGGGCGCTGGCAAAAGCACGATCTCGCGGCTGCTGTTCCGCTTCTACGACGTGACCGGCGGGCGCATCCTGGTGGATGGCCAGGACGTGCGCGGCCTGGTGCAGACCAGCCTGCGCCATGCCATCGGCGTGGTGCCGCAGGACACCGTGCTGTTCAACGACACCATCCGCTACAACATCGCCTATGGCCGCCCCGGCGCGACCGAGGAAGAGGTCGTGGAGGCCGCCAAGCTGGCCCAGGTGCACGACTTTGTCATGAAGCTGCCTGAAGGCTACAAGACCATGGTGGGCGAGCGCGGGCTGAAGCTTTCCGGTGGCGAGAAGCAGCGCGTGGCCATCGCGCGGACCATCCTGAAGAACCCGCGCATTTTGATTTTGGACGAGGCGACCAGCGCGCTGGATACCCGCACCGAGCAGGAAATCCAGTCGGCGCTGCGCGGCGTTTCGCGGGACCGCACCACACTGGTCATCGCGCATCGGCTGTCCACCGTGGTGGAGGCCGACGAGATCATCGTGCTGCAGGACGGCCAGATCGTGGAACGCGGCAGCCATGGCGTGCTGATCGCCGCCGATGGGCTGTATGCCGAGATGTGGCGCCGGCAGTCCGAGGCGGTGGCGGCGGCCGAAGCGGCGGCGCGGGCGCAGGCGGCGGCAGACCTGGACGGCACACGGATCGCCCGCGCCAAGCAAGTGGCGCGGGAGTAGCGGGTCAGCCGAGCAGCTTGCCGAGGCAGCGTTCCAGCGAAACCCGCCAATCCGCCGCCTGGATGCCATGCACCGCAGCGACGTGGCTGCAGTCCAGCCGCGAATTGGCCGGGCGCGTGGCCTTGGTCGGGTAGTCCGCGGTGCTGATCGGCTTCAGCGCCGGCACCTTTTCCCCCCGCGCCGCAGCGCCGGTGAAGATGGCCTGGGCGAAGCCGTGCCAGGTGGTGAAGGGCTGGCCGGTCAGGTGAAAGGTGCCGAAGCCCGGGTGGCCGGCGGGCGCGTCCGCCAGGCGCGGGATCAGCGCCAGCACGGCATCGGCCAGGTCGTCGGCGAAGGTCGGCGCGCCGTGCTGGTCGGCGACCACGCCGAGTTCCGCGCGCTCGCGCCCCAGCCGCAGCATGGTCTTCACGAAGTTGCCGCCATGCGCGCTGCACACCCAGGCGGTGCGCAGCACAACGCTGCGCGGGTTGGCCGCCGCCAGCGCCAGGTCGCCCGCCAGCTTGGAGGCGCCATAGACGCCGACCGGGCCGGTCGGGTCGCTCTCGACATAGGGCGAGGGCTTGTCACCGGCGAAGACGTAGTCGGTGGAGAAGTGGATCATCGGCACGCCAAGCCGTGCGGTTTCCCGCCCCAGCAGCGCGGTGCCGTCGCGGTTGATGGCGTAGGCCAGCACGCTGTCATCCTCGGCCTTGTCCACCGCGGTATAGGCGGCGGCGTTGACGACGATGTCCGGCCGGAAGCTGTCGAAGGCGGGGCGCACGGTTGCCGGCCGCAACAGGTCCAGCTCGGGCGGCTCCAGCGAGAGCACCGCATGCCCGGCGGCGGGCAGCTTCAGCGCCAGCTCGGTGCCCACCTGGCCGATGCGGCCGACGACGAGGACGCGCATCAGGGCTTGGACTTGAGCAGGCCAAGACGTTCGCCGCTGTAGACCTTCTCCCGCAGCGGCCGCCACCACCATTCATTGTCCAGGTACCACTGGATGGTGCGGCCGATGCCGGTCTCGAAGCTTTCCTGCGCGCGCCAGCCGAGTTCCGTCTCCAGCTTGGTCGCGTCGATCGCGTAGCGCGCGTCATGGCCAGGGCGGTCGGTGACGAAGGTGATCTGCTCGCGGCGGGGGCGGGGGCCGGGGCGCAGCCGGTCGAGGTGGTCGCAGATGGTCTCCACCACGGCCAGGTTCCGGCGTTCGTTGCGGCCACCGACATTGTAGGTCTCGCCGACCTTGCCGCGTTCCAGCACCAGCGCCAGGGCGCGGGCGTGGTCGTCCACGTAGAGCCAGTCGCGCACGTTGGAGCCATCGCCATAGACCGGCAGGGGCTTGCCCTCCAGCGCGTTCAGGATGACCAGCGGGATCAGCTTTTCCGGGAAATGGTAGGGGCCGTAATTGTTGGAGCAGTTGGTCACCAGCGTCGGCAGGCCATAGGTGTGGTGCCAGGCGCGGGCCAGGTGGTCGGACGCCGCCTTGGAGGCGCTGTACGGGCTGCGCGGGTCGTAGGCGGTCTGCTCCGTGAACAGCCCCTCGGCGCCGAGCGAGCCATAGACCTCATCCGTGCTGATCAGATGGAAGCGGAAGGCGTCCTTCGCCGCGCCGACCAGCCCGCCCCAGTAGGCGCGGGCGACTTCCAGCAGCGTAAAAGTGCCGACGATGTTGGTGGTGATGAACGGTGCCGCGCCGGCGATGCTCCGGTCCACATGGCTTTCGGCGGCCAGGTGCATGATGGCTTCGGGTTGGAAATCGGCGAAGGCGGCCTGCATGGCCGGCAGGTCGCAGATATCGGCTTGCAGGAAGCGGAAGCCCGGCTTGCCCTCGCAGTCGCGCAGGCTGCGCCGGTCGCCGGCATAGGTCAGCTTGTCCACCACCAGCACCTCGGCGCCCTTGTCCAGCACCAGGTGGCGGGTGAGCGCGGAGCCGATGAAGCCGGCGCCGCCGGTGACGAGGATGCGCATGGGGCCGCCGTTCATCGTGCGTGAGGGGTCAGTCGAAGCAGGGGGGCAGGTCGGACAGGCGGGGCTGGCGGCGGTCCTTGTCGGAGAGCTGCGCCTCGGCGGGCCGCACCGGCCAGGGCAGCGCCAGGTCGGGGTCGTCCCAGGCCAGGCCGCGGTCGCTTTCCGGCGCGTAGAAGTCGCTGACCTTGTAGGCCACCTCGGTATCCGGCTCCATCGTGCAGAAGCCATGGGCGAAGCCGATGGGGATGTAGAGCTGCACGGCGTTCTCGGCGCTGAGTTCTGCCGCGACATGGCGGCCGTAATGCGGCGAGGACCGGCGCAAATCCACGGCGATATCCAGGATGCGGCCGCGCAGCACGCGGACGAGCTTGGCCTGGGCACAGGGCGGCAGCTGGAAGTGCAGGCCGCGCACGGTGCCGACCGCGGCCGAGAGCGAATGATTGTCCTGCACGAAGTCGTCAGCCACGCCGAGGGCGGCGAAGTTCCGGCTGCTGTAGGTCTCCAGCACGAAGCCACGATGGTCGCCGAAGCGCTTGGGCTGCACCAGCACCGGCCCGGGAATGGCAAAGCGCCAGGCCATGAAGTTGCCGCTGACCTGGGGCGGGGCCAGCGCGTCGATGGGCGTGCCGACAGAAATCTGCATCGGTATTCCTCTGCCCAGTCCAGGCCTGCCGCGCTGATAAGGCAGGCCTGGACCGGGTTCAAGCAAAGCGGCGCTGACCGCCGGTTCAGTGCATGAAGTCGGGCTCATCCTTGGCCAGGATCCGCTTGACGCTTTCCAGGTGCAGCCGGGCACTCTCGCGGTCGCCCTCGCGCATCTGGGCATAGGTGCTGGCAGCCAGAGCTGCGGGCACCGGCTTCAGCGGGCGTCCCGTTTGCATCGCCAGCCGCTGCACCTCGCAGGCGCGTTCCAGATAGTACAGGTCGTCCCAGGCCTCGGCCACCGTGGCGCCCAGCACCATGACGCCGTGGTTCTTCATGAAGACGATGTCGGCATCGCCGAGCGCCTTGGCGATGCGCTCGCCCTCCGTGTTGTCCAGCGCCAGGCCGTTGTAGTTCTCGTCCACCAGGGTGCGGCCGTAGAACTTCAGCGCGGTCTGCCCGGCCCAGGCCAGCGGCGGGCCTTCCAGCATGGCCAGCGCCGTGGCGTTGGGCATGTGGGTGTGGAAGGCGGCCTTCGCGCGTAGCTGGTGCTTGTGGACCTGGGCGTGGATGAAGAAGGCGGTCGCCTCGGGCACGCCATCGCCGGCGATGACGTTGCCGTCGAAGTCGCAGATCAGCAGGCGGGAGGCGGTGATCTCGCTGAACCCCCAGCCATAGGGGTTGACCAGGAACAGGTCGTCCCTGCCGGGCACCACGAAGGACAGGTGGTTGCAGATGCCTTCGTGCAGGCCCATCCGCGCGGCCATGCGGAAGCAGGCGGCCAGGTCGATGCGCGCCTGGCGGACGGCGTCGGCGTCCAGCGCGGTGTTGCGCAGCAGCGCCGGCGCGGCGTTACCCAGGGCGTGGGCCATCGGGGGAGCTCCATCGGTTTGCAGGACAGTGTGCCGGGGGTGTGGCCCGCCGGCCAGGGGGAAGCTGCGCAGCCCGTCGCCATCCGGCGCCGTGACGCTGGACAGCCCGCAGCGCCGCGCGTAATCGAGCCAGCTTATCCACAGCACCCGATGGCACGGACATGAGCGGCACCAACCAGCGCATCGACCCCAAGCGGCTTTGGGCCACGCTGATGTCCATGGCGGAGATCGGCGCCACGCCGAAGGGCGGGGTCAAGCGCCTGACGCTGACCGATGTGGACCGTCGCGGCCGTGACCAGTTCAAGACCTGGTGCGAGGCGCTGGGCCTGACCGTGCGCGTGGACAGCATGGGCAACATGTTCGCCCGCCGCGCCGGCCGCGACCCCAACCGCCTGCCCGTGCTGATGGGCAGCCACCTGGACAGCCAGCCGAGCGGCGGCAAGTTCGACGGCGCGCTGGGCGTGATCGCCGGGCTGGAGGTGATGCGCTCGCTCAACGACCTGAACATCCAGACCGAGGCGCCGATCGAGGTCATCAACTGGACCGACGAGGAAGGCAGCCGCTTCGGCCGCAGCCTGATGGGCTCCGGCGCCTGGGCCGGCGTCTATCCGGTGGAACAGACCTACAAGCTGGCGGACCCCGAGGGCGTGACGGTGGGCGAGGCGCTGGACAGCATCGGCTACAAGGGCGAAGTCCCCGCCAAACCCTTCCCCGCCGATGCCTATTTCGAGCTGCATATCGAGCAGGGGCCGATCCTGGAGCGCGAGGGCAAGCAGATCGGCATCGTCACCGGCGCGCAGGCACAAGTCTGGTTCGATGCGGTCTGCATCGGCCAGGATGCGCATGCCGGCACCACGCCGCCGAGCACGCGCCGCGACGCGCTGGTCTGCGCCAGCCGCATCGTGGACCTGGTGGACCGCATGATGCGCGCCCGCGGCGATGATGGCCGCGGCACCGTCGGCTACATGCAGGTGATCCCCAACAGCCGCAACGTGGTGCCGGGCGAGGTCCGCTTCAGCGTGGAGTTCCGCCACCCCGAGACTGCCGAGATCGAGAAGCTGGCGGCGCAATTCCCGCGCGAGGCTGGCTTCATCGCCCGCGACTGCGGCATTGAGCTGAAGCTGACAGAACTGTTCCGCATTCCGCACCAGCCCTTCGACGAGAGCTGCGTGGCGCTGGTGGAGCAGGCGGCGGCGAAGCTGGGCTATCCCGCGCGAAAGATCATCAGCGGGGCCGGGCATGACGCGGTGTATGTGGCGCGCAGCATCCCGACCGCAATGATCTTCACGCCGTGCAAGGATGGGCTTTCGCACAACGAAGCCGAGAGCATCGAGCCTGAGGAAGCCGCGGCGGGCTGCCAGGTGCTGTTCGAGGCGGTGCTGGCACGGGCCAACCGCGCGGTCTGAAGCGCGGGGCGCCAGAGTCTGTCAGGCGCAGATTAGGAGCGCCTGACAGACTCTGGCTCCTTGTTTTGTCGTGTGATTCACGTCTTCGGCGATACCGCCTACGACGATCACACTCTAGCCCCCGACCCACTTCGCGATGAGGTACGCCACCGCAGCGGCCAGCCCACCCACCGCCAGCGTCTGCAACGCCCCCTTCAACGGCGGCAGCCCAGTGGCGGCGGCCTTCAGCCAGCCGAAGCCAAGCAGCGCCACGCCGGTGGCGGCGGAGGAGACCAGCAACGACTGCTGCGTGTCGGTGAACAGGATGTAGGGCGCCAGCGGGATCATGCCGCCGACGGCATAGGCACCGCCGATGGTCGCGGCGCTTTTCGCGGCGCGGCCGGGTTCCGGCTCACTCATCTCCAGTTCGAACTTCATCATGAAGTCCACCCAGCGCTTGCGGTCGCTGCAGATCGCCTCGGTGGCGTCCTGCAGGGACTGGCCGCGCAGGCCGAAGCGGTGCAGCACCGCCATCACCTCCCAGCGCTCGCGTTCGGACCAGTCGTGGGTTTCCTGCTCCTCGCGGGCGCGTTCCACCACATAGTGCTGGGCATCCGTGCGCGCGGCCAGGTAGCCGCCCAGCCCCATGGCGACGCAGCCGGCGGCGATTTCTGCCAGCCCGGCCGTAACGATGAGCGGGTTGGCGGCAACCGCGCCGGAGAGGCCAGCGGCGAGCGCGAAGGGCACGGTCAGGCCATCGGCCATGCCGATCACCAGGTCACGCACCGTCGCGGAGGCGGTGAAGTGCTCCTCGGAGGCGGGGCCGGGCGGGGGCGGCGGCAGCCCCTCGCGGGAATGGGCGGGGTGGGGGGTGTCCATGGGGGGCAAGGCTAGCTGCCCGCCGGCCGTTCCGCCAGCGCCAGCCGGCCTGCGGCGGCGAGGCCGAGCACCAGGCCACCGACATGCATGGCGTTCTGCATGATGCCCTGGGTCAGGCCGGCGAGAACCTCGGCGACCGGCAGCGCCTCCACCGCGATATCCTCACCTGCATCCAGCGCCTGCGCGCCGGTGGGTTCGCACCCCAGGGCGAGGACGAAGTGGATGCGGTTGGAGCAATGCGCCGGCTCCGGCGGCAGCCCGATCACGCCGCGCCATTCGGCGGCGCGGTAGCCAGTCTCCTCGGTAAACTCGCGGGCGGCAGCGGCGACGGGGTCGGTCTCGCCGGGCTCCATCATGCCGCCGGGCAGTTCCAGCGTCAGCGCCTGCGCGCCGGGGCGGAACTGGCGCACCAGCACCAGGCGGCCATCCGGCGTCAGCGCGATGACATGGACCCAGTCGGCCCCGTCGAGCATCCACCAGGGGTCGAGTGTGACACCCTTCGGCGTTTCCCAGGTTTCCGCTCGCAGATGGATCCAGCGGTCGCGCAGGGCGGTGCGAGAGCCCGTCCTGCGCCAGGGTGCCGGCGAATCGGCCGCCCGATTCAGACCTTCGCGGCCCAAGCCGGGGTCCCCACGAAGCGCTGCTTCGTGGGGTGGGGCGCCGCTGCGGTCATCGGGGGCCGGGGCCGACCGATTCAGACCTTCGCGGCCTGCGCCGCTGCGGTCATCGGGGGCCGGGGCCGCCCGATTCAGACCTTCGCGGCCTGCGCCGCTGCGGTCATCGGGCGGCATGCCTACTCCGCCGCCAACTGCTGCTGCGCATAGGCTTCCAGCGGTGCACACGTACAAATCAGGTTGCGGTCGCCATAGACGTTGTCCACCCGCTTGACCGGCGGCCAGTACTTGGCGGCCTTCACGAAGGGAAGTGGGAAGGCCGCCTGTTCGCGGCTGTAGGGGTGGGTCCACTCGGCGGCCAGGCATTCGACGGCGGTGTGCGGCGCGTTCTTCAGCGGGTTGTCAGCCTTGTCGGCCACGCCCTGCTCCACCGCGCGGATTTCGGCGCGAATCGCGATCATCGCGTCGATGAAGCGGTCCAGTTCCGCCTTCGGCTCGCTCTCGGTCGGCTCCACCATCAGCGTGCCGGTGACGGGCCAGGACATGGTCGGCGCGTGGAAGCCGTAGTCCTGCAGGCGCTTGGCGATGTCCTCCACCATGACGCCGCCGCCCTGCTGGAAGCCGCGGCAATCCAGGATGCATTCATGCGCCACCATGCCGCGGGCGCCCTTGTACAGCACCGGGAAGTGGCCGGTCAGGCGGTGGGCCATGTAGTTGGCGCTGAGGATTGCTACTTGTGTCGCGCGCGTCAGGCCCGCGGCACCCATCATGCGGATATAGGCGTAGCTGATGGGCAGGATCGCCGCGCTGCCGAAGGGCGCGGCGCTGACCGGGCCATAGCCGGTGGCCGGCCCGGCTTCGGCGCAGAGCGGATGGTTCGGCAGATGCGGCGCCAGGTGCGCAGCAACGCCGATCGGCCCGACACCAGGCCCGCCGCCGCCATGCGGAATGCAGAAGGTCTTGTGCAGGTTCAGGTGGCAGACATCGGCGCCGATGCTGCCCGGGCTGGTCAGGCCGACCTGCGCATTCATGTTGGCGCCGTCCATGTAGACTTGGCCGCCGGCGGCGTGCACGGCGGCGCAGATCTCGCGGATGGCTTCCTCGAACACGCCATGGGTGGACGGGTAGGTGATCATCAGCGCGCTGAGCTTCTCGGCGTGCTGCACCACCTTGGCCTGCAAATCCGCCAGATCCACGTTGCCGTCGCGGTCGCAGCCGACGACGACGACCTTCATCCCCGCCATCGCCGCGCTGGCCGGGTTGGTACCATGCGCGCTGGAGGGGATCAGACAGACATCGCGCTGCGTATCGCCCCGCGCCAGGTGATAGGCGCGGATGGCGAGCAGCCCGGCATATTCGCCCTGGCTGCCGGCATTGGGTTGCAGGGAGACGGCCGCGAAGCCGGTGATATCGGCCAGCCAGCCCTCCAGCCGGCGGATCAAGGTCAGGTAGCCCTGCGCCTGCTCGGCCGGCGCGAAGGGGTGGATGTTGGCGAAGCCGGCCAGGGTGATCGGGATCATCTCGGCAGTGGCGTTCAGCTTCATCGTGCAGGACCCCAGCGGGATCATGCTGCGGTTCAGCGCCACGTCCTTGTCTTCCAGCCGCTTCAGGTAGCGCAGCATGGCGTGTTCGCTGTGGTGGGTGTTGAACACTTCTGCTTGCAAGAAGGTGCTGGAGCGGGCCAGGGCGGCGGACAGGCCGCCGGCGGCATCCGCCAAGGGCGCGCCCAGCACTTCGGCCAGCGCGGTCAGGTCGCCGCGCGTGACGGTTTCGTCCAGCGCGATGCAGACCAGGTCGCCTTCCCGGCGCAGGTTGAAGCCGCGCGCCAGGGCGGCGGCAACCACGGCTTCGGCGCGCGGTCCGGCCTCGATCGCTATGGTGTCGAAGAAGCTGTCGTGCCGCAGCGTCAGCCCCGCCTTGCGGGCGGCGCCGGCCAGCAGGCGCGCCTGCAACGCCACGCGCCCGGCGATGCGCTTCAGCCCTTCCGGCCCGTGCCATACCGCGTACATGCCGGCCATGACCGCCAGCAGCACCTGGGCGGTGCAGATGTTGGAGGTCGCCTTCTCGCGGCGGATATGCTGTTCCCGGGTTTGCAGCGACAGCCGCATGGCCGGGGCGCCGGCGGCATCGACGGAAACGCCGACCAGGCGGCCCGGCAGCAGCCGCTTCAGCGCGTCCTTCACCGCCATGTAGCCGGCATGCGGGCCACCATAGCCCAGCGGCACGCCGAAGCGCTGGGTGCTGCCGACGACGACATCGGCGCCCATCTCTCCGGGGGAGCGCAGCAGCACCAGCGCCAGCGGGTCCGCGGCGACGATCGCCAGCGCGCCGGCGGCCTGGGCAGCGGCGATCTCGGCGGTCAGGTCGCGCACCTCCCCGGTGGTGCCGGGGTATTGCAGCAGCACCGCAAACGGCTTCTCGGCGGTGGCCTGCGCCGCGATCTCGGCCGGCGCGGCGACGAGCACCTTGATGCCCACGGGTTCGGCGCGCACGCGCACCACCGCCAGGGTCTGCGGGTGCAGGTCGGCGGCCACCAGCAGCGTGTCGCTTTTGCCCTTATGGGCGCTGTGCGCCAGGGTCACCGCCTCGGCCGCGGCAGTGGCTTCGTCCAGCAGGCTGGCATTCGCCACCGCCATGCCGGTGAGATCGACCACCATGGTCTGGAAGTTCACCAGCGCCTCAAGTCGGCCCTGGGCGATCTCGGCCTGGTAGGGTGTGTAGGCGGTGTACCAGCCGGGGTTTTCCAGCACGTTGCGCAGGATCACCGGCGGCGTGTGGGTGCCGTGGTAGCCCATGCCGATCAGGCTCTTGATGTCGGCGCGGTTCTGCGCCGCCAGGCCGCTGAGTTCGGCCAGCGCGGCGGCTTCGGCCACCGGCGGCGGCAAGGCCTCCAGCGCCATTCCCCGAATAGCCACCGGCACGGTTTTGCCGGCCAGGGCCTCCAGGCTCTCGGCGCCGACCACCCGCAGCATCTCAGCGATATCGGCCTCGCCGGGGCCGATGTGGCGGCGGACGAACTCGTCGCGCTCCTCCAGGGCGTTGAGCTGGTCGAGCGGGCTCAAGCGCTCTCCTCCACGAAGCGGTGGTAGCCGGCGTCGTCCATCAGTTCCGCCAGCTCGGCCGGGGCGGAGAGTTCCAGCTTGAAGAACCAGCCGGCGCCGGCGGGGTCGCTGTTGATGCTGCCGGGGTTGTCACCCAGAGCGCTGTTCACTTCCACCACGCGGCCGCTGATCGGCGCATAGACGTCGGAAGCCGCCTTGACGCTTTCCACCACGGCGCAAGCCTCGCCAGCCGCGACCACGCGGCCGAGTTCCGGCAGTTCGACAAAGACGACATCGCCCAGCGCCTGCTGGGCGTGGTCGGTGATGCCGATGGTGGCGACGTCGCCATCCATCGCCACCCATTCATGGTCCTTGGAGAATTTCAGGTCGGACATTGCAGCGGTCTCCTGGGCATCGTTTGAGAGGCTGATTCACGGCTTACGGCGATTCCGCCCAAGCCGATCAGATGTTGTTTTGAGAGACTGATTCACCGCTTTGGCGTGCCGCCTCCGCGGATCAGGCTCTAGCGGGCGTAGCGGTTGGCGACGAAGGGCATGGCGGCGACGCGGGCAGCCAGGGGCTTGCCGCGCACCATCAATTCGAGAGGCGTGTCGTCGGTGGCGTGCGCGCGGGCGACGTAGCCCATGGCCATGGGGCCACCCAGCGAGGGGCCGAAGCCGCCCGAGGTGATCTCGCCGATGGCGGCGCCACCAGGCACATGCACCGGGGTGTGGCCGCGCGCGGGCTGGCGGCCTTCCGGCCGGATGCCGACGCGCAGGCGCTGGGTGCCATTGGCCAGGTCTTCGCGGACCCTTTCAGCGCCCGGGAAATTCCATTCCATGCGGCGGCGCTTGCCGATGCTCCAGGTCAGCGCCGCCTCGACCGGGCTGGTGGTTTCATCGATGTCGTTGCCGTAGAGGCAGAGCCCGGCCTCCAGCCGCAGCGAATCCCGCGCGCCAAGGCCGACCGGCGCCACGCCAGGGAGCGCCAGCAGGGCGCGGGCGAGGCTTTCTGCCTGTTCGGCGGGGACGCTGATCTCGTAGCCATCCTCCCCGGTGTAGCCGCTGCGAGAGACGAAGCAGGGCACACCGGCGATAGTCACTTCCGCCACGTCCATGAACTTCATCGCCACCAGGGCCGGCGCCAGCGGCGCGATGGCGGCCGCGGCGCCGGGGCCTTGCAGCGCCAGCAGGGCGCGGTCCGGCAGCCGGTTCAGCTTCACCCCGGCCGGGAGCGCGGCCTCGATCCGGGCGAAATCGTCATGCTTGCGGCTGGCATTGACCACCAGGAACAGGCGGTTGCCGAAATTCGCCACCATGAAGTCATCGAAGATGCCGCCCGCTTCCGTGGTCAGGAGGGCATAGCGCTGGCGCATCGGCTTGAGGCCGGCCACATCGGCCGGGGTCAGCGCTTCCAATGCGGCGGCGGCGTTCTCACCCACCAATTCCGCCTGGCCCATGTGGGAAACGTCGAACAGCCCGGCCGCGGCGCGGCAGTGCAGGTGTTCGCCCAGAATGCCCAAGGGGTACTGGACCGGCATGGCGTAGCCGGCGAAGGGGACCATACGGCCGCCTAATTCCCGGTGCAGCGCGCCGAGCGGGGTTTCCAAAAGACTCTCAGCAGAATCGGCCACGGTTCCCCCTGCCGCGTTTGCGGCGGTTGAAGTTCGTGGCCCCCCTCTGTCGGAAATACCTGAGAGATTCGGCGCCCGGACCAGCAAGGGGTCTTGGGGCTCGCCTTACTCCGTCGGTGCCGGCGTGGTGCGTGCCGGGCTTTCCAGAGGCCCCTTCCCCATGCGGCCCTATTTGCCTGAGCGTTTCCGGGGGCCGGTTGCGCCTTCGGCGGGGGTGCTCTCCGGCATGCCGGAGGCGCCCCTCTCTCCCGCACGGGATCAGCAGGATGCATTTGGTCTAGCCTGCCCCCGGGGGCGACGCAACCGCGCCCCTGCAGGGTGGCCGACCCAGGTGGCGGCTTACCGCACGCCGCGGCGCCGGTTCGTCTCCAGCTGTTCCTGGTTCAGCCGGAAGGAGACATAGACCGTGTAGTCCTGGGCGCGACGCGCATCCCCCACCGGCAGGGTGATATCGACCGACTGGCTCATGCCGCTGGCCCGGGTTTCATTGGGGTTAAAGGTGACGAAGTCCTGGAAGCCCTGCTCGCTCAGCACCTTCTGGGTGCGGTTGTCCACCACGGCGACAAACCAGGGCAGGCGCACTTCCCGGCCGCGATAGGCCGGCCCGCGGTCCACGGTGAAGCCGACGGACAGGCGCATCTCGATGGCGTTGCTGCCACGGCCGCAGCCGCCTTCCACCCGCACCAGGCGAGCATCGGTCTCCAGCGTGGTCAGGTCCGCCGGGGCGCCGGCGCGGTACAGGGTCATGTCCGCCCCCTCCCCCAGGATCGCCGGGCGAGGGCAGGCAATGGGGTAGCGGGTGGCGTTGTTGCCGCACCCCGCCAGCAACAGCAGCAGGCCGGGTACTATCGCAAGTCCGAAGCGCATCACCATCTTCCCCCTTGAGCAACACCCGGCGGCAGTTAGTGTGCCGCCGCCAAGCCGCCAATTAGTCTTCCACTTTGCCCGGCGGCCCGTTAGCACGGCAACCCGAAGCCCGCGAGCACCCAGCGCCATGACCAGCAAGCCCAGCCTCAACGTCCTGCTCGCCGGCCCTCGCGGCTTCTGCGCCGGGGTGGACCGTGCCATCAAGATTGTCGAGGAAGCCATCCGCCGCTACGGCGCCCCGGTCTACGTCCGGCATGAGATCGTCCACAACCGCTTTGTGGTGCAGGCGCTGGAACGCCAGGGCGCGATCTTCGTCGAGGAACTGGACGAGGTGCCGGACGACGCCCCGGTGGTGTTCTCGGCCCATGGCGTGCCGAAGAGCGTGCCGACCGAGGCCACCCGCCGCAAGCTGATGTACCTGGACGCCACCTGCCCGCTGGTCAGCAAGGTCCACCGCGAAGCCGAGCATCACTTTGCCCGCGGCCGCCACATCCTGCTGATCGGCCATGAGGGCCACCCCGAGGTCATCGGCACCATGGGCCAGTTGCCGGATGGCGCGGTGACCCTGGTGGAGGACGAGGAGCACGCCCGCACGGTGCCTGTGCCGCCCGGCAAGCCGCTGGCCTTCATCACCCAGACCACGCTTTCGGTGGATGACACCGCCGGCATCGTGGCGGCGCTGCAGGCCCGCTTCCCCGCCATCGCCATGCCGGCGAAGGAGGATATCTGCTACGCCACCACCAACCGCCAGGCAGCGGTGAAGGCGATTGCGCCGCGGACCGAGCTGATGATCGTGGTCGGCGCGCCGAACTCCTCCAACAGCCTGCGCCTGGTGGAAGTGGCCGAGCGTGCCGGCTGCGCCAAGGCCATCATGGTGCAGCGCGGGCGCGAACTGGACCTGGCCATCGTGGAAGGCGTCTCCAGCATCGGCGTGACCGCCGGGGCCAGCGCGCCGGAAGTGCTGGTGGAGGAAGTGCTGGCCCGACTGCGCGAGCGCTACGAGCTGGTGATGGAAGAAGTAGTGGTCGCCGAGGAGCGGATCACGTTTAAACTCCCTGCCGCGCTGAACGCCTGACGGCGTTTAGCGCGGCAGGGAGCATTTTTTGCCCTCAGGCGCCGAGCGGCAGCCTCCGCGGCCTTGGCTTGCGCGGGCATAAGCCCGCGTCGCGCATTCGCGCTCTCGGCCCTTTCGGGCCGCCTGGGTCAGCTGCCGCAGCGTTCGCGTTCACCGGGAGCGAGCAACATCGCTGCCGCGATGCGGGGCCGGTGCTAGCCGGGCGCTCTGCCCTCACCGCGCCTTGCACCGCCGGGCGGCGGGCGCTAACGGAACCGCGATGGCCGTCTATACCGAAGTCTCCGACGAAGCGCTGCGCGCCTTCCTGGCGGAGTACCCCATTGGGGAGCTGCTCGCCTTCCGCGGCATCGCGGAGGGGGTGGAGAACTCCAATTTCGCGCTGAAGACCACCGGCGGCGAGTTCATTCTGACACTGTACGAAAAGCGCGTGGACCCCGGCGAGCTGCCGTATTTCCTCGGCCTGATGCAGCATTTGGCCAGCCGCGGGCTGGACTGCCCGCAGCCGGTGCCGGCGCGGGACGGCCAGGCACTGCGCATGCTGGCCGGGCGGCCGGCGGCGATCTGCACCTTCCTGCCGGGCGTCTGGCCGCGCCGGGTGCGGCCGCAGCATTGCGCCCCGTTGGGCGATGCGCTGGCCCAACTGCACGCAGCCGGTGCCGATTTCGCCGGCCAGCGGCCCAACGCGCTCGGCCCCGCCGGCTGGGCGCCGCTGCTGGACCGCTGCCGCGCCGAGGGCGACCAGGTGCAGCCCGGCCTGGTGGCTGAACTGGATGCCGCGCTGGCCGCCATCCTGGCCGAATGGCCGGCGGCAGGGATGCCCCAGGGGATGCCCCAGGGGATGCCCCAGGGGATGCCCATCGGGCAGATACATGCCGATTTGTTCCCCGACAATGTCTTCTTTCTGGACGATGCCGCCGGGCAGCCGCGGCTTTCCGGCTTGATCGACTTCTACTTCGCCTGCACCGACCTGCTGGCCTACGACATCGCGGTGTGCCTGAACGCCTGGTGCTTCGAGAGCGACCACAGCTTCAATGTCACCAAGGCGCATGCGCTGCTGGCGGCCTATCAGGCGCGGCGGCCGTTGAGCGAGGCCGAACGCGCCGCGCTGCCGGTGCTGTGCCGCGGCGCCAGCCTGCGCTTCCTGCTGACCCGCCTGTATGACTGGACCAGCACGCCCGCCGGCGCCCTGGTCACCCGCAAGGACCCGCTGGAATACCTGCGGAAGCTGCGGTTCTTCCTGCGGGCGGAAGGGCCCTCCTCGCTTGGCCTCTGACGATGACCTGACGGTTGAGATCTGGACCGATGGCGGCTGCAAGCCCAACCCGGGCCCGGGCGGCTGGGGTGCCATCCTGCGCTACGGCGAGATCGTGCGCGAACTTTCCGGCCATGATGCCGCCACCACCAACAACCGCATGGAGCTGACCGCCGCCTGCGCCGCGCTGGAGGCGCTGAAGCGCCCCTGCGTCGTGGTGCTGCATACCGACAGCGAATACGTCAAGAACGGCATCAGCCGTTGGATCAATGGCTGGGTACGGAACAACTGGCGCAACGCGGCGAAGGACCCGGTGGCGAACATGGAGCTGTGGCAGCGCCTGCTGGCAGCCGCCAAGCCGCACAAGGTCGAATGGAAATGGGTGCGCGGGCATAGTGGCAACGCGATGAACGAACGCGCCGATGTGCTGGCGACCACCGCCCGGCAGACACTCGGCCGGGGTTGATTTAGGTTCTGGCATAACCCGTCATTTTCTGGCATCAAATGTCATAGAAACGAACGATCAGCCTCCCGTAAGGGATGCTACAGGTGAGCGAATAGGTCGTTCCAAGTGAACAAAATGACCCATGGCGGGCGGCCGTCGTGTCCGTCCGGCGCCCTATCAAGCAGCAGGGCAGAATACATTTCTATTTTTACTGATTCTGAGGGCTTGGCGATGCTACGCGCCACGCCGGAAGCAGGCGTCATGCTCAATTTGGCGGCAGCAGGGCGCGTCCAATAACAAGGAACACTGACGGTAAGGCTTCTCTGAACTGCTGGCTGTCAATCGTCACGCAAAAGGGACCCCTTCATGCTGCGCGGAACCCCGCCCTGGTCGTCCGTCCCGGAGCCGTAGGCGGAGGGGCGGACGACCAGGGCGGCACAGCCCCAACGCGCAGGGATGGTCAGGCGCGGTTGCGGAACCGCCAGCTGTCGTTGCCGGTCTCGACGATGTCGCAGTGATGCGTCAGCCGGTCGAGCAGCGCCGCGGTCATCTTGGCGTCGCCGAACACGCTCGGCCATTCGCCGAACGCCAGGTTGGTGGTGACGATGACCGAGGTCTGCTCGTACAGCCGGCTGATCAGGTGGAACAGCAACTGCCCCCCCGACAGCGCGAACGGCAGGTAGCCCAGTTCGTCGAGCACGACGAAATCCAGCCGGCACAGATGATCCGCCAGGCGTCCCTGGCGGCCCGCCTTGGCTTCGGCCTCCAGCCGGTTCACCAGGTCCACCACGGTGTAGAACCGGCCGCGCTTGCCGTCGC
>CANBNK010000023.1 GCA_947371015.1 Acetobacteraceae bacterium
CGAAGCGTCGCGGAGATTTGCCGGCCGGCGCCGCCGGCGCCCAGCGCGGAACTGCTCAACACGATCGGGCCGCCCTCCCAGTCCGGGCGGCTGGGCTGGCTGGCGGCCAGCGCCGCCAGCCGCACCAGCAACGCGGCGGCGAAGGCCCCCGGCGTCGGGGCCGCCATGTCCTGGGCGCTGGCGATCAGCCCCCGATGCTGCTGCCAGGCCTCGGCCTGGGCTGGCGCCGGTGTGGTGGTTGCCAGCAGCGTGGTGGCCAGTGCCGGGGCGCCGTGCAGCAGCGCGATGCGGGAAGCGCGCAGCGCATCCTCGGCGTTCTGTGGTGACAGCTCGGCCAGCCGCTGCATCACCTCGGTGCCCGGCACCTGGCGCGGGCCGGCCTCGGCCACGCGCAGCCAGTCCGCCGGGCGGTCCTGGAATTGCAGGCTGGCGCGCCGGATGATGGCGTTGGCGAACTCGGCGTGCTCGGTGGCCTGGAAGGCACGCAGCACCTCCTGCCAGGCCCAGGGCTGGCGGCGATGCGTGGCCAGCGCCTGATTGGCCAGGGCCCGCGCGGCAACGTCCTCGCCGCGGGCCAACAGCAGGCGCAGCCCGGCCCGCAGCGCCAGGTGCGGCGGTGCGGAGGCAGCGGCGCGGGCAGGTTCCAGCAGCGCCATCGCCTCGGCCAGCCGGCCGCAGCCGAGCAGCAGCAGACCGCATCGTAGCGCCAGTTCCAGCGCGGTGGCGTCGGGCCTGGCGGGCAGCCCGCCGGCCAGCAGGGTGCCGAAACGGGCCAGGACGGCCTCGGCCGGCAGCCGCCGTTGCAGCAGGCGCAGCAGCAGCAGGGCGGCGGCGTCCAGCCCAGGTTCCGCGCCCACAAGGGGTTCCAGTGCGGCCAGGGCGGCGTCGGTGCGGCCCTGGCGCAGCAGATGGTCGGCATGGCCCAGCCGCAGCGCCGGGTCGTGCGGATGCACGGTGAGGGCGGCGGCCCAGGCGGCATCGGTCGCCGCGGGCTGGTCCAGATCCGCCAGGCAGCGGATCCGTTCGTGCAGCAGGTGCCGCTCGTTCGGGTCCGCCACCAGCGCCTGGTCCAGCGTGGCCAGCGCTGCGTCGGGCTGGCCGTTGCGCCGCAGCGCCTCCGCCAGGCGCAGCGCCACCGTGCTGTCCAGCGGGCGCAGGTGCAGCAGCCGGCGGCCGGCCCGGATGGCTTCGGGCCAGCGCTGGCTGCGATGCAGCGCATCCGCCAGCGTTGCCAATGGCTCTGCCGCCAGGGGATTGGCCCGGGACAGCGCGCGCAGCGGAGCCAGCGCCGGGGCATAGGCCTGGCGGGCCAGCAGCGCCTTGGCCAGGGCGGATTGCGCCAGCATGTCCTCCGGTGCCAACTCGGCGGCGACATGCAGCAGGGCCAGCGCGGCATCCGGCGTGGCGGCGGCCACCGCCTGCCGGGTGCGGTCGTAGCGCTGGCGCGGCGGCAGGTTGCCAAGCAGCCGAGCCGCCAGGGCCAGGCCGAAGGGGTGGTCCGGCCGCAACGCCAGGGCGCGCAGCAAAGCTTCCAATGCCGGGGCGATGCGGCCCTGCTGCCCCTGCAACTCCGCCAGTCGCGCCCAGGCCTCGAACTCGCCGGGGGCCAGCGCCAGCACGCCGCGCCAGGCGGCCACCGCGGCCTGCGGGTCCAGCGTCGCCTCAGCACGGGCCAGCACCATCAGCGGGCGGGCATCCTTCGGCCGCAGCTGGGCGGCAAGGCGGGCAACGCGCGCGGCCTCGGACGGCTGGTGGGCGAAGTACAGCGCCTCGGCCAGGCGCAACTGGGCCTCGGCGTCATCGGGCTGGGTTGTGGTCACGCCGGCCCAGAGGGTCGCAGCCTGCTGCCAGTCGCGCAATTCTGTGGCGTCCAGCGCGGCGGCCACGCGGCGCGCGGTATCGGGCGCAAGGTCGTTCATGCGGGCGCCGCGGCGGCGAGCACTGGCCAAGCCGGTCGGTCAGCTGCCAGGACGCCAGGGGCCATGATCATCGTCGCGCCGTGATACCAAGCGCCCGGGGGCATGACAAGGAATCCGCCCGTTGTCGGTTGCCTCAGCCGCCGTAGTAGTCGCGGTACCAGGCGACGAAGTTCTCGACGCCCTCGGCCACGCGCACCCGCGGCTGGAAGCCGGTCAGCGCCTGCAGCAAGCGGGTATTGGCGAAGGTGGCGGTGACCTCGCCGGGCTGCATCGGCAGGAAGTTGCGGATGGCCGGGCGGCCGACGCAGCGCTCGATCTCGGCGATGAAGTCAAGCAACTCCACCGGCTCGCCCAGGCCGATATTGACCAGCCGGTACGGCGCTACCGGGCTCAGACTGTCGAACGCGCCGACCGGCTGGCCCTGCACCGGAATGGCGGCGGCGAGGCGGACGATGCCCTCGACCAGGTCGTCGATATAGGTGAAGTCCCGCTGCATGTTGCCGTTGTTGTGGATGTCGATCGGCCGGCCCTTGGCGATGGCATCGGTGAACTTGTACGGCGCCATGTCCGGCCGGCCCCACGGGCCATAGACCGTGAAGAAGCGGAACGCGGTGATCGGCTGCCGCCACAAGTGGCTGTAGGCATGCGCCATCAGCTCCGACGCGGTCTTGGTCGCGGCGTAGATGGTCAGCGGCGTCACCGCCGGGTCCTGCTCGTCGAACGGCATCTTGGTGTTGGCGCCGTACGAGGAACTGGTCGAGGCCAGCATCAGGTGCCGCACCGGGTGGCGGCGGGCCAGTTCCAGCAGGTTGAAGCTGCCGACGACGTTGCTTTCGATGTAGCTTTCCGGGTGTTCCAGCGCGTAGCGCACGCCGGCCTGGGCGGCCAGGTGGATGATGACCTCGGGCGTTTCGGCCTCGAACACCGCCGCGGTGGCGGCCATGTCCGCCAGGTTCAGGATGTAGGGGCGGAAGCGGGCGCTTTCGGCCAGGATGGCGTGGCGGCGCTGTTTCAGGGTTACGTCGTAATATGGCACCATGGCGTCGATGCCGGCGACGTCGTGGCCTTCAGCCAAAAGCCGGCGCGCCAGGTGGAACCCGATGAACCCAGCCGTGCCGGTGACGAGGATCTTCATGCTGTTGCCGTCTGTTCTGCCCGCGCTTCTAGGGGCAGGGGGTGGGGCTGTCCACACAAGCGGGCCGGGCCGATGAGCCTGCCCCTGCTGCACCTTGTCGCCGCCGCCCGGCCGAACCTGCCCAAGCTCTCGGTGCCGTGGGCGGCCCTGGCGGCACGGCCTAGTGTGGCCATGGCGCAGCTGTTGCCTGCCGGGCAGCACCATGACGCCGTGATGTTCGGCGGCCACCTGGGCTACCCGGATTTCCTCGGCCTGCTGGGGCGGGCCCGGCTGGTGGCCAGTGACAGCGGCGGCATCCAGGAGGAAGCTACCATGCTGGACCTGCCCCGCCTGACACTGCGCGAGAGCACGGAGCGGCCGGAGACGCTGTCCGGCAGACGGCTGATGCCGCCGGAAGCACTGGCCGACGTGGTGGCCGAGGTGCTGGCCGGCGCCTGGCCGCATGCGGTGCGCGCGCCGCTATGGGATGATCAGGTTGGCGCGCGCATGGTAGCGAGCCTTGAAGTCTTCCTGGCGGAGGTGCGCTGATGGACAAGTTCATGGCGCTTACCGTCTTCGCACGCGTGGTCGAGCATGGCGGTTTCACTGCGGCGGCGACCAAGTTGGGGCTTTCGCCTTCGGCAATTACGAAAACCATCGCGCGGCTGGAGGACGAGGTCGGCACCCAGCTGTTCAACCGCACCACGCGCCGGCTGCGCACCACCGACTTCGGCCAGGAGTTCTACGAGCGCTGCGTCCACATCCTGGCCGACCTGGAGGATGCCGAGGCGACGCTGAAGCGCGGCAGCGTGGTGTCTCGGGGCCGCGTACGCGCAGTGGTGCCGCTGAGCTTCGGCCGCGTGACGTTGATGCCGGAACTGCCCACCTTCTTCGAGCGCTATCCCGAGATTACGCTGGAACTGCACTTCAGCGACGGCAGCGTCGATCTCATCGCCGAGGGCTTCGACCTTGCGGTGCGCACCGGCAACTTCAGTGACTCGCGGCTGACCACGCGGCTGCTGACGCGGGGCACGCAGGTCACGGTCGCCTCGCCGCGCTACCTGGCGAAGTATGGTGAGCCGAAGACGCCGCAGGAGTTGCACCAGCACAACTGCCTGATCAGCCGCTTCGGCCCCGAATGGAGTTTCAAGGGAGAGGACGGCCGGCCCTTCACCCTGCGGGTCCATGGCAACGCCGTGATCAACAGCGGCGACGCGCTGCGCGAGGCCGCCGTGGCCGGCACCGGCGTGGCCCAGGGCACCTGGTGGCTTTACCGCAAGGACCTGGAAGCCGGCAGCGTGCGGGCGATTCTGCCGGACTGGGAAGTGGAAGGCGCGCCGGTCTCGGTGCTGTATCCGCCGCAGCGGCATCTGCCGGCCAAGCTGCGCGCCTTCATCGACTTCCTGGTGTCGATCACCCGGACAGCGTGAGCGCGCGATGGCTTGCGGCGCGCAGGCCGGCAAGCCTCAATCGCGCGCGCGCCGTGCGTCACTTCTCCCAGGGAATCGGCACGCCACCCGGCGCCGGAATCTGGAAGGTGTTCAGCTGCATCGCCAGCAGGCTGTAGTAGCCAACCAGCCCAGTCAGCTCGACCGCGCCCTTGTTGCCGAACAGCCCTTGCACAGCGGCAAAGGTCGCGTCCGGCACCTTGCCCTCCCGCAGCAGCACGCGGACGAAATCATGCACGATGCGGTCGGCATCCTCGGTGAAGGGCGGGGTCTGGCCCTGGCCGATGGCGTCGATGACGGCCTGCGGCACGCCCTGCTTGGCGGCGATGGGCGCATGCGCGTGCCATTCCACCGCGGCCTTCCAATGCTGGCCGACGCAGAGGATGGCGAGTTCGCGCAGCCGCATCGGCACGCTGCATTCGTAGCGGATGAAGACGCCGAGTTGTTCGACGCGGGCGCAGAGTTCCGGGCTGGTCAGCAGCGCCTTGAATGGGCCGCCGACGCCACCGCGGGCGCCCGAGGCAATGCGGTCGTGGGCGACCTTCTGGGCATCGTCGAGCTGGTCGTAGCTGATTTCTGGCAGGCGCATTGGTTTCTCTCCCCAGGGGTGCCGTTGCGTTCGGCACAAACGAAAACGGCCCGCAGCTTGCGCCGCGGGCCGCGTCTCGACAATGCAGGCCGAAGCGTTATTCGGCGGCCACGGCCTGGACCGTGTCGTTCTCGAAGGCCGACATGACCTCCTGCTTGAAGGCGCGCAGCCCGGCCGGAGTCGCGGTCGGGTCCGCCATCAGGATGTTCTCGACTCCACCAGCCTTGAGCTTGCGCAGCCGGGCGATGATCTCCTGCGGCGTCCCCAGCAGCGGGGCGTCGTCTTCCTCGACGCTGGCCGGGCGATCACCCTTGGCCAGGTCGCCGATGACGCTGACCACGCGCTTGCGGGTGGCCAAGGCGGCCTCACGCTCGGCTTCGGTGTGGAACATCTGCAACGCGCGGGTCACGCCGACCATCATCGGGTTGTAGGCGCGGCCGACGCGGGCGCATTCGTCGCGGAAGATCGCGGTGCGCTCGATCACCTGCTTCACGCTGGCCAACTGGTCGAACAGCACGTTGTAGCCTTCACGCGCGGCGCGGCGGATGCTGCCTTCGCTGCCGGCTGCCATCCACAGCGGCGGGTGCGGCCGGGTCAGCGGCTCGGGCTCCACCACCACATTCTCCAGGTTCCAGCGCTTGCCGTGGTGGCTCCAGCGGCCCTCGGTGGTCCAGGCCTTGCGGATGATCTCCATGGCCTCATCGAAGCGCTCGGTCGCCTCGTTGATGTCGATGCAGAAGCCATCGAACTCAGCCTGGCGGTAGCCCTTGCCGACGCCGAAGTCGAAGCGGCCGCCGGTCAGCAGGTCCAGCGTCGCGGCCTGTTCGGCCACCAGCACCGGGTTGTGCCAGGGCATCACCACCACGGCGGTGCCGAGGCGGATGCGCGTGGTCTTGGCCGCCAGGTAGGCCAGCAGGGTCATCGATGCCGAAACCTGGCCCTGACCCGTAAAGTGGTGCTCGACCATGAACAGGCTGTGGAAGCCCAGGCGGTCGGCCTCACAGACATAGTCGATGTAGTCCTGGTAGCCGTGGCTGTCGCTGACATCGCCGGTGCCGCGCTTGGTGCGGGCGCCTCCGAACAAACCAAACCGCATGTGACGGCTCCCTTGGACCCGGGTTGAACTACCTCATCATGGTGCGGCAGCCTGGGGAAGGAAAGAAAGGCCGAAATAGGCAAATCAGCCGTGCCGATCTGTCCGAGATCGTCAAACGATTGATTTAAGCGGGTTTGGCTGTGGCAGGCGGGATATTTCAGCCAAAAATTCACAAGTGTTTTGCGGCTGGCGGCCATGACGCAACCGCTCCGGCTGGCCCATGCTGCCGGTCACGAAAAAAACAAGTGGGGGGACTACGACCGGATGCCAGATCCGTCAGCCATCCTGAACGCGGTGGTGGCAGGTGTACTGCTGGGCGGTTTCTACGCCGCGGTCGCGCTCGGCATCGCCATTGCCTTCGGCATGCTCGACATTCCCAACCTGTCCCACCCCGCCTTCGTGGTCATGGGCGCCTTCGCCACCTGGGTGCTGAACAGCACCTTCGGCATCGACCCCATCGTGGCGGGGCTGCTGATGACCGGGCCGTTCTTCATCCTGGGCGTGCTGCTGTACCGGCTGTACCACACCTGCTTCGAGAGCCGCGGTGAGGCGCCGTTGCAGGGCCTGGCCTTCTTCTTCGGCATCCTCTTCATCACCGAGGTGGTGCTGGTGCTGACCGCCGGCGCCGATTACCGGAGTGTGCAGGCGGACTATATCGGCGTCAGCCTGAATCTCGGCAGCCTGACGCTGCCCTTCCGCATGCTGGTGCCCTTCGTCGTCTCCATCGCCATGCTGTTCGCGTTGCAGCAATTCCTGACCCGCAGCTTCACCGGCCGCGCCATCCTGGCGGTCTCCCAGGACAAGCTGGCGCTGCAACTAATGGGTGTGTCGCCGACGCGGATCAAGGCGCTGGCCTTCGGCATCTCCATCGCCACGGCGGCGGTGGCGGGGTCGCTGCTCATCATCATCCAGCCGGTCGAGCCCAGCATCGGGCGCGACTTCATTGGGCGGGCGTTCGCCGCGGTGGTGCTGGGCGGCATGGGCAGCTTCTGGGGCATGCTGATCGCCAGCATCATCCTCGGCATCACCGAAAGCATCGTGTCGGACATGTGGAACCCCAGTTGGGCGCCGGCCATCGCCTTTGGCTTCCTGTTGCCGACCTTGGCCTTCCGCTCCGGCGGCCTGTTGGGGCGCAAGCTGTGAGCAACCTGCGCTTCTGGGCCTGCGGCCTGCTGCTGGTGCTGACGGGCTGGCTGCTGGGCCGCCTGGTCAGCAATGAATACGCCTTCTTCGCCGGCTATTCGGTGCTGCAATACATCCTGCTGGCCACGGCCTGGAATATCCTGGGCGGCTATGCGGGCTATGTGAACTTCGGCACCGCGGCGTTCTTCGCGCTGGGCGCCTATGTCTCGGTGGCGCTGAACAAGATGTACGCGCTGCCGTTGCCGGTGCTGATCGTCGCCGGCGGCGTGGCATCCGGCCTGGTCGGGCTGCTGATGGGCTCGCTGACGCTGAAGCTGCGCGGCGTGTTCTTCTCCATCGCCACGTTGGCGCTGGCCATCGTCTCCCAGGCGGTCATCACCAACTGGGAATATGTCGGCGGTGCCTCGGGCGCCTATGTGCTGCGGCCGCGCATGGGGCCGCTGGGCGGCAGCTATATCGAGTACCTGTTCTACACCATGCTGGTGATGGCGGTGGCGGCGGTGGCGCTGGCCCGCACCATCGAACGCTCCAAGGTGGGCTACGGGCTCTCGGCCATCCGCGATGACGAGCTGGCGGCGGAAGCCTCCGGCGTGCCGACGTTGAAACTCAAGCTTCTCGCGACCGTGGCGTCCGGCACGTTGATGGGCATGGCCGGGGCGCCGCTGCCCTTCTACGTCGCCTACCTGGACCCGCCGAGCGCGTTCAACCTGGCCTATGCGGTCAACACCATCGCCATGCCGCTGGTCGGCGGCACCGGCACCTGGATCGGCCCGGTGCTGGGCGCGATTCTGCTGACGGTGGTGCAGGAGACGGCGATGGTGACGATCTCCTCCGCCGCCAACCTGCTGATCGTAGGCCTGCTGATGGTCGGCTTCATCACCCTGGCGCCGAACGGTATCGTCGGCATGGTCCGCAGCCTGCGGGAGGGGCGCAAATGAGCGACGCGCTGCTGGCCGTGGATGGCCTGACCAAACGCTTCGGCGGCTTCACCGCGCTGAACGATATCTCCGTGAGTGTCGGCCAGGGAGAACGGCTCGGGCTGATCGGGCCGAACGGCTCGGGCAAATCCACCTTCGTCAACTGCATCAGCGGCACCCTGCCGATCGACCAGGGCAGCGTGACGCTGGGCGGCGCGCGGATCGACGGCCTGGCGCCGCACCAGCGCACGCGGCTGGGCCTGGCGCGCAGCTTCCAGTTGCCACGCCCTTTCGGCAGCCTGACGGTGGCCGAGAACCTGCGCGTGCCAATGCTGTATGCGGGGCGAGGCGGGACGGATACCGAGGCCGAATTGCTGGAGATGGTCGGCCTGGGCGGCAAGGCGCAGCAACGTCCCGGCGATTTGACGCAGGTGGAAATGCGTAAGCTGGAACTCGCCCGCGCCATGGCCGCCAGCCCGCGCCTGCTGGTGGCGGATGAGGCGATGGCCGGCCTGTCCAACTCCGAGGTCGATGAGATCCTGGTGCTGCTGCTGCGGCTGAACGAGCAGGGCGTCACCATCGTGCTGATCGAGCACATCATGCGCGCCGTCATGGCCTTCTCGCAGCGCCTGGTCTGCCTGGTGGCGGGCCGCAAGGTGGCCGATGGTGACCCGCAGGATGTCATCCGCAATGACGACGTGCTGAAGGCCTATCTCGGTGAGTAGCATCACGATCAGCCATCTCAGCGCGGGCTACGGCAAGGTCCGGGTGATCCAGGACCTTTCCATGGAGGTGCGCTCCGGCGAGACGGTCGCGCTGCTCGGCACCAACGGCAATGGCAAGTCCACGCTGATAAAATGCGTCATGGGCCTGCTGACGCCGGCCGAGGGCAGCATCAAGGCCGAGATTGACGGCGTGACGCATGAGCTGGCGGGGATGCGGACCGAGGATATCGTCTCGCTCGGCATCGCGCTGGTGCCGGAAGGGCGGCGGCTGTTCCCGCGGCTGACGGTGGAGGAGAACCTGACCATCGGCGCCTTCCGCCGCGTGGCGCGCAAGGTGCTGCCGCGCAACATCGACTTCTGCTTCGAGGCCTTCCCGCGGCTGAAGGAACGCCGCACCCAGCTGGCCGGCAGCATGAGCGGTGGCGAGCAGCAGATGCTGGCACTCGGCCGCGCCGTGATGAGCGAGCCGCGCATCCTGTTGATCGACGAACCCTCGGTGGGGCTTGCACCCTTGCTGGTGAAGCGCACCATCGAGAAGATCGCGGAGTTGAAGCACGAGAAGCAGCTGACGGTGCTGATGGCGGAACAGAACTTCCACCAGGCCCTGCGGATTGCCGACCGTGGCTATGTGATCGTGCATGGCGAGATTGCCTTTGCCGGCAACTCGGCGGCCGAGCTGAACGAAAACGACCTCATCAAGAAGCTCTACATGGGCCTGTAAGGGAGAACGTCATGACGCAGAACATCGCACGCCGTACCGTCTTCGCCACCGCCTTGGGCGGCGCGGCCGCCACCATGGTGCGCACGCCGCTGGCCTGGGGCGCGGACCCCATCACCATCGGCTGTTCCATTCCGCAGACCGGCGCGCTGGCCAGCAACGGCAAGGCCGTGCTGCTGACCATGCAGATCTGGGCCGAGGAAGTGAATGCGAAGGGCGGCATTCTCGGCCGGCCGGTGCAGCTGGTGTACTACGACGACCAGTCCAACCCGGCCAATGTGCCGCGCATCTACACCAAGCTGCTGGACGTGGATAAGGTCGATCTCATCGTCACCAACGGCACCAACCTGACCGTGCCGGCCATGCCGATCGCGATGGAGCGCGGCAAGGTGGTGATGTGCATGTTCAGCCTCGCGATCAATGAGAAGTTCCGCTACGACCGGTTCTTCCAGACCATGCCCTATGGCCCCGATGGCAAGGCGGCGATCTCCGCCGGCTTCTTCGAGGTGGCGATGGGCATGACGCCGAAGCCGCTGACGGTGGCCCTCGTCGGCGCCGATGCCGAGTTCAGCAAGAACGCGGTCGCCGGCGCCCGCGAACAGGCGCGCAAGCACGGCCTGCGCGTGGTGTATGACCGGACCTATCCGCCGCCGACGGTGGATTTCGGGCCGATCATCCGCGGCATCGCGGCGACCAACCCGGACCTGGTCTATGTCGGCAGCTATCCGCTGGATACCACCGGCCTGATCCGCTCGGCGCGCGAGCTGAACTTCCGCCCCAAGCTGTTCGGCGGCGGCATGGTCGGCACGCAGAATGCCAGCCTGAAGGGCGACCTGGGCGAGATGCTGAACGACGTGGTCAGCTATGAGCTGTACTGCCCGGCGGCGGCCAACCACTTCCCGCGCGTGGCGCGCCTGCTGGAGAAGTACCAGCCGCTGGCGGCCAGCAACGGTGTGGACGCGCATGGCTACTACTCGCCGCCCTTCGCCTATTGCAGCATGGAAGTGCTGGAGCAGGCGGTGAAGGGCGTGGGCGGCCTGGACCAGGACAAGCTGGCCAAGTACATCCACGCGACGAAGTTCGACACCATCGTCGGCGATATCAAGTTCGGCGCCGATGGTGAATGGACCGAGCCTCGCATGCTGACCGTGCAGTTCCGTGGCCTGAAAGGGCAGGGCATGGACCAGTTCAAGAACCCGTCTGCCGAAGTTATCCTGCACCCGCCGCAGTACCGCACCGGCACCGTGCAACACCCCATGGGCCCCGCGGCCCGCTAAGGAGAGAATGCCATGACCGCACAGGTCGCGATCGTTACCGGCGGCCTGCGCGGCCTGGGCCGCGCCATGGCGTTGGGGCTGCTGCGCACCGGCCGCAAGGTGGTGGCGGTGGGGCACATCGCCGAGGATATCCCCGAGGTGATGCAGGAGGCCGGCAACCTCGCCGGCAACCTGCACTGCCTGGCGCTGGACCTGCGCAAGCCCGCCGCCTGCGACCAGCTGGTGGCGGAGACGCAGGCCAAGTTCGGGGCCTTGGACATCCTGGTGAACAATGCCGGGCTGACCTTCACCTATACCGACCCGGACCGCTTCACCAACGGGCCGAAGAAGTTCTACGAGCTGACCGACGAGATCATCCAGAACACCATGGACACCAACTACATGGTGGCGGACCAACTCGGGCGCCGCGTCGCGCCGATCATGCTGAAGCGCGGCTGGGGGCGGATCATCAACGTCACCACCAAGCTGAGCACGATGAACATGCTGGGGGCGATCCCCTACGGTTCCTCCAAGGCGGCGCTGGAGATGGCGACCGAGGTCTGGGCCAAGGAACTGGCGGGCACCGGCGTGACGGTAAACATCGTCAACCCCGGCGCCGGCGCCAATACGCCGGGCATGGCGCAGACCATGCGCGACTGGTCCGCCAGCGGCGAAAAGCCGAAGCTGGTGGAGCCGGATGACATGGTGGCGCCGCTGCTGTTCGTGGTCTCCGCCGAGGCCGACAAGGTCAACGGCTATCGCTTCGACGCCAACACCTGGGTCAGCGACATTCCCGCCTCGGCCAGCGCCATGCGCACCGGCCGCAAGGCGGGGTTCGAGCTGTATCCGATCAGCGACTGCTTCGCCTGATGCCGGCGCACCATTTCCAACACGTGCTGATCCAGACCGCCGATATCGACGGCACGGTGGCTTGGTGGGAGCAGGTGATGGGAATGGAGCAAGGGCCGCACCCCGACTTCGGCTTTCCGGTGGTGTGGATGTATCTGGAGGGGCGGGATGTGCTGCACATCACCGCCGGCGGGGCGCAGGTTTCCGCCAACCGCGAAGCCTATCTGAAGCCGGAAAGCCGCGCCGTGCACGGCACCGGCGTGCTGGACCACGTGGCCTGGCATGCGACGGACCTGCCGGGCATGCTGGCGCGGCTGCGGGCGCATGGCGTCGCCTTCACCGCGCGGCAGACCAGCGATGGCGGGCTGTTCCAGGTTTTCATGAACGACCCTAATGGCGTGCGGGTTGAACTGAATTTCCCCGGCGCGGAAGCGACCGCGCATGGCATCTCGCCGGATTTGCGCGCCAGCGATTTGCCCCGGTAAATGCCTGCAATCGCCGGGCGGGCGCAGCCGCGCCCCCGGCCTGACCGATACGGGTTGCGGGCGCCAGGTGGCGCCCAGGCCCGGCCGCATATCTGACGAAGGAGAGACCGATGGACTGGAACCCGAAGCCGCTGAACCCGGCCGATGTCACCGTGCACCGCCGGGGCAAGGGGGCGCCGCTGGTGCTGATCCATTGCCTCGGGATGGACTGGCACTTCTGGGACGTGCTGGAGCCGCTGTGCGACACGTATGAGCTGATCACCTACAGCCTGCCCGGCCACCACGACACCAAGCTGCCGGCCGGCCAGTACGGCGCCGAGGAGCTGACCGTGCAGCTGAAGGCGCTGCTGGACCGCGAGGGGATCAAGAAGGCGAGCTTCGCCGGCATCTCCATGGGCGGGTCCATGGTGCAGCACTTCGCCGGCACCCACCCGGAGATGGTGGACAAGGCGCTGCTGTGCGACTGCACCCCGCGCTACAATGACGAGGCCCGCGCCAACTGGCCGGTGCGCGCCGAGGCTTCGCGCAAGAACGGCGTCGCCAGCCTGATCCCGACACTGGAGAAGGTGTTCTTCACCCCGGCGTCGCTGGCCGAGAACGGGCCGAATGTGCGCTACGTGAAGGAAACCTGGGCGGCCTGCTCCGGCGAGGGCTACGCGCTGGCCTGCGAGATGCTGGGCATGGTGGATGCGCGCGAGCAGGCGAAGAAGATGACCATGCCGACGCTGGTGGTGCTGGGCAGCAACGAGGGCCAGGCCTTCAAGGATGCCGCGGTGTGGATGGGCGAGAACATCCCGGGCTGCAAGGGCACCGTGGTGGTGCCGGAAGCTGGCCATGCCAGCGTGCGGGAACGCCCGGATTTCGCGATCAAGACCTTCCGCGACTTCCTAGGCTGAGACGCTGGATGGCCGGATCAAGTCCGGCCATGACGACGGCAGCGGACTCCGGCAGAATGGGGCGACCCCCTTCCGCCGGAGCCACCGCGCATGACCCATTTCGGCCGCCAGGCCCCTGTTGCCGGGCTTGAAGCCGCGCAGATCGCCAGCGCCAAGCAGGTGCTGCCCGGCGGTGCGCTGGGCGGCAATGCGCTGCCGGAGGAAGCCCGCCTGGTCATCAGCCACGGCGCTGGCGGCCGCTTCTGGGATACCTCTGGCAATTGCTACATCGACTATGCGCTGGGCAGCGGCGCCATGCTGCTGGGGCATGCCCACCCGGCGATCCACCAGGCGGTGGCGGCGCAGGCGCTGCGCGGGGTGCATTTCTTCAACTACCTGAACGAGACGGCGCTGCAATTGTGCGAACGTCTCCAGCGCATCATTCCCTGTGCCGAGCGCATCCGCCTGACCACCACGGGCAGCGAGACCACCTTCCACGCCATCCGCCTGGCCCGCGCCTTCACCGGCAAACCGCGCCTGCTGAAGTTCGAGGGCGGCTACCACGGCACGCATGACTACGCCCAGCTGGCCACCGCGCCGAAGCAGGTGGGCAACGACTACGCGCCGATTCCCGACACCGCCGGCATTCCAGACGTGGTGGCGGAGCTGATGCTGGTGGCGCCGTACAACGACCTGGACGCCGCGCGCCGCATCATCATGGCCCACAAGCACGAACTGGCGGCGGTGATCGTGGAGCCGATCCAACGCATCATCTCGCCGGCGCCGGGCTTCCTGGCAGGGCTGCGCGAGATCACGCGCGAAGCCGGCGTGGTGCTCATTTTCGATGAGGTCGTCACCGGCTTCCGCCACGGGCTTTCGGGCATGCAGGGACGCACGGGGGTGACGCCGGATCTCGGCTGCTTCGCCAAGGTGATCGGCGGCGGGCTGCCGCTGGCCTTCCTGGCCGGGCGCGCAGACATCCTGGACCAGGCCGACCCCGGCCAGAAGGGCACGGCGGGCTACGTCTATCAGAACGGCACCTTGCAGGGCTTCCCGCTCGGCTGCGCCGCGGCGCTGGCCACGCTGGACGTGCTGGAGGCCCCTGGCTTCTTCGAGACGCTGGAGGCCCGGGCAGAGACGCTGAAGCAGGGCATGCAGGTGGTGCTGGACCGATACAACATGGGCACGCTGGTGATCGGGGAGGGCGCGATGTGGAACTTCCACTGCGCCCCGCGCCCGCCGCGCACCTACCGCGACATCCTGGCCAGTGACACCGCGAAGCAGGCCGCCATCGACCGCGGGCTGCTGGCGGAGGGCATCTTCCTTGTCCCCGGCACCCGCCGCTTCGTGTGCAGCGCGCACACGGATGAGGACTTCGCGGCGACCATCGCCGCGCTGGACCGGGTCTGCGCGCGGCTCAGCGCCTGATCGGCCGAGGCGCTTGCGCCGCTGGGCGTGAATCAGTCGCTTGAACGTACGCCTGATCGGCCGAGGCGCTTGCGCCGCTGGGCGTGTATCAGTCCGTCACCAACGCCTGATCAACTGCCGGCGCTACCGCGTCAGCAGCGGGTCGTCGTCGCGCAACTCATGCCGAAAGGTCACGCGGAAGCGGCGTGAGCGCCAGAACAGCACCCACGGGATCGCCGCCAGGATGATGCTGGTGGCGATCTCGCCCAACATGCTGCCGCTATCCACGCCGAAATCCGGCGGCAGCGGCCCCCAGGCGCGCAGCAGCAGGTCCGCCGCGATATCCAGCGCCATCGACAGCGCGCTGAGTTCCACCCAGGCGGCCAGGAAATGCGGCGCCAGGCGGAACCACAGCATGGCGCCGACAATCCAGATGCCGCTGCCCAGCCCCAGCAGCGCCACCACCACCACGCCAGCCGGCAGCATGCCCGGCGACAGGTTGGTCACCTTCACCGCATAGACCAGGGTGAGCAGCGGGCCGCCGATGGCGGTCAGCGCCGTCAACAGCGAGACCAGGCGCAGCCAGCCGCGCAGGCCGTACAGCGGATGCGCCGCCGCCCGTTCCGCCGCAACCGGCACCCATGCGTGACCCAGCATCCGCAGCCTCCGGATTCCAGCGGCCAACCTATCATGCCGGGCTGGACAGCAGCAGCCCTTGGGGGAAGTCTGCGGCAACGCCCCGGGGGAACCGATATGTATCGCCGCTCGCTGCTCGCTGCCATGGCAGCGCTGCCCGCAACCGCCCAGGCCCAGGCTTTCCCGGCACGGCCGATTCGCATCATCGTGCCCTTCGCGCCGGGCGGCTCGGGCGATATCACCGCCCGCCTGGTCGCCCAGCATATCGAGCGCGCGACCGGCCAGAGCGTGGTGACGGATAACCGGCCGGGCGCCAACGGCATCATCGGCACCATGGCGGTGAAGGTGGCGGCGCCGGACGGCTATACCGCCATGCTGGCCACCACCAGCACGCACAACGCCAACCCCTTCCTGGTGAAGGACCTGCCCTACGACCCCGTGCGCGACTTCGCCGTGGTGAGTTCCTTCGGCTCCGCGGGCGGCTACCTGCTGGTCCCCGCCAACTCTCCGTGGCAGAGCCTGCCGCAGCTGGTCGCGGCGGCGAAGGCGGCGCCGGGCCAGGTGTTCTTCGGCCATTTCAACGCCACCAGCCTGGTGCCGGGCCTGCTGCTGAATGCCATGGCGGGCATCGAGATGCAGCCGGTGCCCTACCGCACGATTGGTGCGGCGTTCACGGATATGCTGGGCGGTCGGGTACAGGTGATCTTCGTCGATCCCGCCGCTGCCGATGCCTTCCTGAAGGCCGGGCAGGTGCGGGCGCTGGCGCATACCCGTGCCGGCACCTGGGCGGCGCGGCCAGGGCTGCCGGCGGTGGAGAGCTTATACCCCGGCTTCGTGTTTTCCGGCTTCCTCGGCCTGGCAGTGCCGGCAGCCACGCCGACAGCGGTGCAGCAGCGGCTGAACGCGCTGTGCAACGACGCGCTGATGAGCGAGCCGATGCACGGCCGCCTGCTGGAATTCGGCTTCACCCCGGCCCGCGTCACCCTGGCGGATTGCGAGGCGCTGATGCGGGAAGAACGCGACCGCTGGCGCCGGGTGACGCAGGTGGCCGGGGTGGTGCCGGAGTAGCGCGCCTGGGGCGGTTGGGCCGCTCAATCGAAGCTGGGGACGCCCAGTTCCGCATTGTGCTGCCCGATGGTCGGCGCCTTGCTGCGTGCGGTCGGGCGGGCGCCGTCCAGGCTGATCGGCAGGCCGACCAGCTTCAGCCCCAGCCCCGGCGGTTCCTGGAAAATCCCCATCGCCTCGGTCTGCGGCTCGGCGGCAACGCCGCGCAGGTCGTTGATCGGTGAGCACGGGATGTCCAGCGCCTCCAGCCGCTGCACCCATTCGGCGGTCGGGCAGGTGGCGATCACTTCGGCCAGCGCCGGGATCAGCGTGGGCTTGGCGGCGTAGCGGTCCGCGTTGGTGGGGTATTGCTGCGCCCATTCGGGGTGGCCCAACTCCTTCGCCAGCTTGGCGAATAGCCGGTCATTGGCGGCGGCGATGACGATCTCGCCGTCCAGCGTGTCGAAGGCCTGGAAGACGACCACGCGCGGGTTGCCGGTGCGGTGGCGTTCGGCCTGCACGCCGGTCTTGTTGAAGCCGGCGAAGTGCACGGTCAGCCAGCCCATCGCGGTCTCGAACAGGCTGGCATCCACCGTGGCGCCCTCGCCGGTCTGCGCCCGCCGATACAGCGCCGCCAGGCAGCCCAGCGCAGCCCATACCCCGGTGCCCAAATCCAGCACCTGGGCGCCGAAGCGGGACGGTTTCTCGCCGGCCGCGCCATTGACGCTGAACATACCGGCAAAAGCCTGGATCACCGGCTCATAGCCCGGGTTCAGCTTCATCGGCCCCTTGGCGCCGAAGGCCCACAAGGAACAGTAGATCAGCTTCGGGTATTTCGCCCGCAGCACCTCGGCCGAAAGCCCCATCTTCTCCATCACGCCCGGGCGCAGGTTCTGCACCAGCACGTCGTATTCGCCGATATGCTCGCGCAGCCAGTCCAGCGCCTTGGGGTTCTTCAGGTCGAGCGCGATGCTCTGCTTGCCGCGGTTCATGGTCTGGAAGGTGCAGGCGGCGCCGTCGTGGAAGGGCGGGCCCCAGCCGCGGGCGTCGTCGCCTTCCGGGCGTTCCACCTTGACCACATGGGCGCCCAGCGTGCCGAGGATCTCACTGGCGAAGGGGCCGGCCAGGTTCTGGCCCAACTCGATGACGCGGATTCCGGCGAGCGGCAGCATGGCGACGTTCCAATATGCGGTTGCGCCAAGTTTCGCTGCCACGCGGCGGGCGCGCAAGTCGCCGCCAATTGGCGGGGGGGGCAAGCTTGTCGCCGCGCCGGGGGGTGGCTAGGCTGCCGCTGTTGAACCAAGGGGACGGAACGTGCGGAACAGCAGGCGCCAAGTGCTGGCAGCCGCGGCGCTTTTGGCCGCGCCAGGCGTGCGCGCGCAGCCGCGCTTTCCGGACCGGCCGATCCGCATGATCGTGCCCTATTCCGCCGGCGGCTCCACGGACGCACAGATGCGCGCGCTGTGCGAGGCCGCCAGCAAGCAACTGG
This sequence comes from Acetobacteraceae bacterium, assembly GCA_947371015.1. GTDB lineage: Bacteria > Pseudomonadota > Alphaproteobacteria > Acetobacterales > Acetobacteraceae > CAIMOR01. Next base: position 17,711 of record CANBNK010000023.1, read on the forward strand.
GCCAGCAGGTCATCACGGAAAATCGCAGCGGCGGCGGCGGCATCATGGGCGCGCAGGTGCTGGCCGGCGGCACCCGGGCGGATGGCTACACGCTGGCGCAGATGCCGGTCAGCGTGTTCCGCCACCCCTGGGTCTCGCCGCGCCCGGCCTTCGATCCCCTGGTGGATTTCACCTATGTCGCGCAGATCACCGGCTACCTGTACGGCGTGGTGGTGAAGGCGGATGCGCCGTGGCGCGACCTGGACGCCGCGCTGGCCTTCGCCCGCGCCAATCCGGGCAGCTTCAGCTACGCCACCACCGGCGTCGGCTCCTCGATGGACATGTGCCTGCAGGATATCGCGCGGAAGGCCGGGGTGGAGTTCACCCATGTGCCGTTCCGTGGCTCCGCCGAATCGCTGCAATCCCTGCTGGGCAAGCAGATCAGCGCCGTCGCCACCTCCTCGGACTGGGCGCGCATGGTGATGGATGGCAGCGTGCGGCTGCTGTTCACCTGCGGGCGGGAACGCGCCGCGCTGTTCCCCACCGTGCCTACCTTGCAGGAACTCGGCTACGGCATCGTCACCACATCCCCCTATGGCGTCGCCGGGCCGCGCGGCATGCCGCCGGAGGTGGTGCGCGTGCTGGAGCAGGCCTTCCGCGCCGCGCTGGACGACCCCGACTACAAGCGCGTGCTCCAGCGCCTGGGCATGCAGGACGAATACCTCGATAGTGACGCCTATACCGCTTCCGTCCACCGCCAAGTGGAAGAGGAACGCGAGGTGGTCCGCCGCTTCAACCTCCGCCAGGGCTAGGCCCGCTTAGGAACCGACCGAATGACCGATATTGTGAAGTACGAGCAGGACGGCCACGTCGTCACGCTGACGCTGAACGACCCGGAGAACCGCAACCCGGTTTCCGACATGATCGACGAGCTCTGCGCCGCGATCGAGCGGATGGACCGCGACAATGATGTCCGCGTCGGCATCATCACCGGTGCGGGCCGGGCGTTCAGTTCGGGCGGCAACGTGAAGAAGATGGCGGACCGCACCGGCGGCGGCCTGGCGCATCATTCCCCGGCGATGACGCGGGCCTATTACCGCCACGGCATCCAGCGCATCCCGATGACCATCGAGAAGGCCGAGGTGCCGCTGATCGCCGCGGTGAACGGCGCGGCGGTCGGCGCCGGCTGCGACCTGACCTGCATGTGCGACATCCGCATCGCCGGCGAGAGCGCCAAATTCGCCGAAAGCTTCGTCAAGGTCGGCATCGTCCCCGGCGATGGCGGCGCCTTCCTGCTGCCGCGCGTGGTCGGTTTCGCCAAGGCGGCCGAGATGAGCCTGACCGGCGACATGCTGAGCGCGCAGGAAGCGCTGGCCTGTGGCCTGGTGTCCAAGGTGGTGCCGGACGACCAGCTGATGATCGAGGCGCGCAAGATCGCCGACAAAATCGCCGCGAACTCGCCGCATGCGGTGCGGATGACGCGGCGCCTGCTGCGTGAATCGCAGGGGCTGGGGCTGGCGGCCATTCTCGACCTCTCGGCCGCCTACCAAGCGCTGGCGCACAGCACGGACGACCACAAGGAAGCCCTGCTGGCGCAGCGCGAAAAGCGCCCCGGCGTGTTCAAAGGCCACTGAGATGACCCGCGCCACCACGCGACGCGCCCTGCTGCTCGCCGCGCTGGCGGCGCCGGCCATTGCCCGTGCGCAAGGCCGCAGCGTGCGTGTCGTCGTCGCCTATGGCGCCGGCGGCACCGCGGATGCGACCGCGCGCATCCTGTTCGCCCGGCTGAACGATGTGCTGGGGCAGAACTTCATCATCGAGAACCGGCCCGGCGCGGCCGGCACGTTGGCCGCCGGCGCGGTGGCGCGGGCGACGCCGGACGGCACCACGCTGCTGCACGACGCTACCGCGCATTCGGTCAACCCGTCGCTGTTCGCGCGGCTGCCGTACGATACCCGGCGCGACTTCATGCCGGTGTTCCACGCGATGGTCACGCCGAGCACGCTGCTGGCCAACAACGCCTTCGGGCCGAAGACCATTCCTGACCTGGTGGCGCTGGCCAAGGCGCAGCCGGGCGGCATCGACTGCGGCTCGCCCGGCATCGGCAGCCTGCAGCACATGTCGCTGGAACTGTTCAACCGGCTGGCGGGTACGCGCATCAACCATGTGCCCTACCGCGAGGTGGCCGCCGGCCGTACGGATTTGATCGCCGGGCGCATCCCGATCATGTTCAGCAACGTGCCGGGTTCCATGCTGTTCCTCGGCAATGGCCAGGCGCGCACCATGGCGCATGGCGGCGCTGAGGCCGTTATCGACGTGCTGCCCGGCGTGCCTGCCCTCAAGGCCAGCGTGCCGGGGTTCGAGAGCTATGAGTGGAACGGCGTTTTTGCCCCCGCCGGCACGCCGGTGGCCGAGGTGATGCGGCTGAACGAAGGGCTGAACCGGGTGATCGCGGAGCCGGAGACCAAGGCGAAGATGGCCGCGATCGGCTGCCTGGTGCGGCCGAACACGCCGGAGCAATTCGCCGCCAGCCTGGATGCGGAAATCGAGAAGTGGGGCCGCATCGTGCGCGACGGCAATATCAGGGTGGAATGAACATGAGCAGCGAGCCCTACACCATCGACCGCAGCAGCAACTCCCGCCGCCAGGTGGTGGAGGAGTGGCTGTTTGGCCTCGACCTGGTCAGTCCGGAGGTGCGCGACAACATCGTCACCGCCTGGGTCTCCTCCTGGGCGTCCAGCCCGCACGAGACGCTGGAGGAAATGCCCTTCACCCATGGCGGCGCCTTCTATCCGCTGATGCAGCACGTCAATGAGGTGACCCGTGCCGGGCTGGACCTGGCGCGGCGCGCGGCGGCGGATTGGGGCAAGCCGCTGGACATGGACAAGCTGGTCTCCATCCTCATCCTGCACGATGTGGACAAGCCGCTGCTGTACGTGCGGGACGGCGAGGCTCTGGTGACCAGCCAGCTCTACAAGGAACTGCCGCACGGCGTGGTCGGCGCCATGCTGCTGAAGGAACTGGGCTTCCCGCATGAGGTGGTCAGCGTGGTCGCCACCCACGCCACCAACGCGCCCTTCCACGCCAGCACGCATGAAGCCTATGTGCTGCACTACGCGGACATGTTCGCCGCTGACCACGCCATGCTGGAGATGGGGCGGCAGCCCTTCTACCAGCGGAAGCATTAGGCCCACGCCGGGGCGGCTTCATTCTGCGGCGATCATGGTCTAGCCTGGGGGCAAGCATTCCCAGGGACCCTTGCCATGCCTGACAATAACACGCCTTCCGTCGCCGACCGCGTCGCCGCCGGCTTCCAGGCCCGCTACGCCGGCGCCACCGCCACGCCAGCCGGCATCGCCAATGAAGTGTTGGCGACCATGCTGAACCACAAGACGGTGCGCCGCTACCTGCCGACCGCGCTGCCGGCCGGTACGCTGGAGATGCTGGTGGGTGCGGCCGCCTCGGCGCCGACCTCCTCCAACCTGCAGACCTGGTCGGTGCTGGCGGTGCAGGACAAGGCGCGCATCGCCAAGCTGGCGGAACTGTCGAACAACCAGAAGTTCATCAACACCGCGCCGCTGTTCCTGTGCTGGCTGGCGGACCTGTCGCGGCTGGACCGCCTGGGCGAAACGCAGGGCACGGCCATGGAAGCGCTGCCCTACCTGGAGATGTACCAGACCGCCGCGCTCGACACCGCCTTCGCCGCGCAGAACGTGCTGGTCGCGGCTGAGTCGCTTGGCCTCGGCACCTGCTACATCGGCGGCCTGCGCAGCAGCCCGGTGGAGGTGGCCGCGGTGCTCGGCCTGCCGAAGAACGTGGTGGCGGTGTATGGCCTGTGCATCGGCTATCCCGACCCGGCGGCGGTGACGGAAGTGAAGCCCCGCCTGCCGCAGAGCGTGGTGCTGCACCATGAAACCTACGACGCCGCGCAGGAAACCAAGGCGGTGCCGGAATACGACCAGGCGATGGTCGATTTCTCCAAGCGCAACGGCATGGGCGACGTGGACTGGTCGCAGCGCGCGATGTCCCGCGCCGGCAAGATTGGCGGTATGAGCGGCCGCCACCAGATGACCGACTTCCTGAAGACGCTCGGCTTCGGCATCAAGTAGCCAGCCTCTTCGCCGGACTGGCCGGCTGCGCGCTGGCGGCGCCGGGGCGATGATGGCCCCGGCGCCTCGTCACGTTACTTCGGTGTGGTGCGGCCGCCATTGCTCTGCTGGCCGCCCTTGCGCCCGGCTTCGCTCGCCTTGCCCCGGTCATTGGCGAAGTTCCCGGGGTTGGTGTCCTTGCCCTGATGCTGGCCACCGATGTGGCCAGCTTCCTTGGCTTTTTCCCGGTCATTGGCAAAGTTGCCCGGGTTGCCCTTGCCGCTCTCGCCGCCTGTCTTAGCCATTTTCCTGTTTCCTTCGGTTGTCGCGGTGGCCCCCCAGCCATCACTGTCCCGCCAGCAGGAACGCCGTAGCCGGTCGCGGTTTCCCACGAACGTGTGGACGCGGTAGCGTTTTCTGCATTGACGGAGGCAACCATGGCGCTTGCATCACCTGCGGAAATTCTTGCGGCCCTGTGGCACCAGGCCGGGCTCTCGCCGGCGGCGATGCCCGAGGTGCTGCTGACCGGCGCGGAACCGGCGCTCCCCTCCTCCTTCCGTGTCGGCGCGGCGGCGCAGGCCAGCATCGCGGCCTCCGGCGCGGCGGCGGCGGCCATCTGGCAGCGGCGCAGTGGCCAGGCGCAGCAGGTGAGCGTGGAGATGCGCCACGCCGCGGTGGAGTTCCACAGCGAGCACTACATGAAGCTGGCGGGGCATGAGGCCGCCGACCCGTGGGACAGCATCGCCGGCACTTATACCTGTGGCGACGGCCGCGTGGTGCGGCTGCACACCAACTTCCCGCATCATCGCGCCAGCATCCTCAAGCTGCTGGGCTGCGAGGGCACGCGCCCGGCGGTGACCGCCGCGCTGGCCAAATGGCAGGGCTTCGCCTTCGAGGAAGCTGCCGCCGCCGTGGGCATGTGCGTGACCGCCATGCGCAGCTTCGCCGAGTGGGACGCGCATCCGCAGGGCCAGGCGGTGGCGCAACTGCCGGTGCTGGAACTGGTCAGGATCGGCGATGCCCCGCCCACGCCGCTGCCCGCCGCCGGCACGCGCCCGCTGGCAGGGCTGCGCGTGCTGGAACTGACCCGCGTCATCGCCGGGCCGGTCTGCGGCCGCACCCTGGCGGCACATGGCGCGGACGTGCTGCACATCAGCGCCGCCCACCTGCCGGCCTTCGACCACCTGAACGTGGACGTGAATCGCGGCAAGCGCAGCGCCCAGCTGGACCTGCGCACGCCGGCTGGCCAGGCGCAGCTGCGCGCGCTGGCGCAGGGCGCCGATGTGTTCGTGCAGGGCTATCGCCCCGGCGCCGTCGCCAGCCATGGCTTCGAGCCGGCGCAGCTGGCGGCGCTGCGCCCGGGCATCATCTGCACCTCGCTCAGCGCCTTCGGCGGGGTAGGGCCCTGGGGCGCGCGGCGCGGTTTTGATAGCCTGGTGCAGACGGCATCCGGCTTCAATCATGCCGAGGCGGTGGCGGCCGGCGTGGCCCCGCCCAAGGTGCTGCCCTGCCAGGCGCTGGACCACGCCAGCGGCTTCCTGCTCGCCTTCGGCACCATGGCGGCGCTGCTGCGGCGGGCGGAGGAGGGTGGCTCCTGGCTGGTCAAGGTCTCGCTGGCCGGCACCGGCTGGTGGCTGCGCAACCTCGGCCGGTTGGAGCACGGCTTCACCGCCAGCGTGCCGAGCTTTGAGGAGGTGCTGCCGCTGTGCGAGCGGATGCCGACCGGCTTCGGTGAACTGACCGCGCTGCGCGACGCCGCCGTGCTGAGTGCGACGCCGAGCCATTGGGCGTTGGGCTCGGTGCCGCTGGGGACGCACCAGGCGGCCTGGGCGTAGCCGGGGCGGCCTTTCGCAAAAAAAAAGGGCCGCCGGTGTGCGGCGGCCCCAGCCCTGCACGAAAAAAAAGGGGCCGCCGGTGTGCGGCGGCCCCAGCCCTGCACAAAAAAAGGGGCCGCCGGCGTGTGGCGGCCCCGGCATCCCACCGGTCGCGCCTCGCGGCGCTCCGGTCGCGGGCGACTACTCGTAGATCATGCTCAGCGTCTCGGCGACCAGCGCCGGGCGGTCGCTGCCTTCCACTTCCACGCTGGCTTCCATGGTCAGCTGGGCACCGCCCGGCTTCGGCTCCACGTGCTTCAGCGTCAGGTGGCCGCGCACCCGGCTGCCGGCCGGCACCGGCGCGGTGAAGCGCACCTTGTTGCTGCCGTAGTTCACGCCGCGGCTGCGCTTCTTCACCCGGAAGATGCTCTGGTTCAGCTTGGGCAGCAGGCTCAGCGTCAGGTAGCCATGGGCGATGGTCTTGCCGTTCGGCATCTCCCGCTTCGCCCGCTCGACATCGATGTGGATCCACTGGTGATCGCCGGTGGCCTCGGCGAACTTGTCGATCATCGCCTGGTCCACCAGCAGCCATTCGCCGTGGCCCAGCTTCTTGCCGACATAACCCTTCAGCGCTTCGATATCGTCAACTTCAAGCATCTTGTTTCCTCCGGAATTTCGCGGCGGAATTGCTGACATATCGGCGACGGCTTGGCCAGCCGGGCGGGCGGGTGTATCCGCGCTGGACCATGCGCTTTCATCCCGCCCCTGGCCGGCTTCCCGCCGGCCGCCGTGTCTATGCCATCGGCGATGTGCATGGCTGCGACCGCCAACTGGCCGAACTGCACGAGCTGGTCGCCGACGACCTGAAGCGCCGCCCCTGCAAGCTGGCGACGCTGGTGCATATCGGTGACTACGTTGACCGCGGGCCGGACAGCGCCGGCGTGGTCCGGCGCATCATGCAGGGCAGCCCGGCCAAGGGGCTCAGCGTGGTCAACCTGATGGGCAACCACGAACGCACCATGCTGGACGCGCTGGGTGGCCAGCGTGCGGCGGCGACGGACTGGCTGTATTCCGGCGGCCGCCCGGCGCTGGAAAGCTGGGGCGTGGACCCCGAGTCGCCGGCCGCCAGCTGGGCCGAGGCGATCCCGGCTGCCGAGCAGCATTTCCTGCGCAAACTGGAGCTGTGCCATGAGGAAGGCGGCTACTTCTTCGCCCATGCCGGCGTGCGCCCGGGCATCTCCCTGCACGAACAGGCCGCCGAGGACCTGCTCCGCATCCGCCACGCCTTCCTGACTTCGGAGGCCGATTACGGCGCCGTGGTGGTGCATGGCCACACGCCGGTGCGCCAGGGGCCGGAGGTATATGCCAACCGCATCAACATCGACACCGGCGCGGTCTTCGGGCGGGAACTGACCTGCCTGGTGCTGGAAGAGGACCGCCTGGCCTTCATGCAGGCCTAGTACCAAGCAGATCGAGTTCTGACCTGCGGCCCGCCGCTAGCGGGCCAAGCCGCCGAATGGCGGCCGCGGCTTATGCCGCGTAGCCAAGGGCCGCGGAGGCGGCCCGCGTCACGCCAGCGGCGTGCCAATGCACAACGCGACTGAGGGCGCGCGAAGGTGAAACCTTCGTGCGATCAGTAATAGCTACCCCAGCACGCTGTACAGCAGCCAGGCCAGCAGCGCGGTACCGCCGATGACCAGCGCCCCGCTGCCAAGCAGGGCCAGCACATCGCTGGTGCGATCGGTGCCTTCCTCCGGCCGGGCAACCGGGCGATGCGCCCATGAGTCCGGCATGTCGCCAAGGTGCGACTCCGCGGCGGTGCGGCGAGGGGTATCGGCCATATTTGTGCCTCCTGCGGTCGAGTCCGGCTGATGCACGGTCAGCGGACAGGAACGCGGCAGGGCAGGGCGGGACGCAACGGCAACGGCGAAAACTCTGCAGGCCCACCAACAGCAGGGTAGCCCACAAACAGCAAAACCGCGGACCCCGGGGAAACCCCGTGCCGCGGTCGCTGCGTCAGTCCGGAAAGCCGTCGCCGGGGCGACGGCGCGGGCTCAGAAGCCTTCGCGTTCCAGCCGCTTGCGCTCCACCTTGCGGGCGCGACGGACGGCTTCGGCGGCCTCACGGGCGCGACGCTCGGACGGCTTCTCGTAGTGCCGGCGGAGCTTCATCTCCCGGAACACGCCTTCGCGCTGCAGCTTCTTCTTGAGCGCCTTCAGCGCTTGGTCAATGTTGTTGTCACGGACGACGACTTGCACGCGGCGCAACCTCCTGCGGCACTCTGGCCATGGGGTGAGGAAATAGTAAGCACGCCGGACGAGGGTTCCGCTCAGGGCCTCAGGCCCCTCGCCAAACCCCTGATCCAGCGCGAAGGCCGTGCCTATAGCATGATTCGAAGTTGCGCCGGAAGCCCTCGCGGAAGGGCTTGATCGCACCTACCTTGCACGCCATGGCGATCCTGAAGATAGCCCGCATGGGCCACCCGGTACTGCTGCAACAGGCCGAGCATATCCCCGACCCGACCTTGCCGGAATTGCGCCGCCTGGTGCGTGACATGACCGAAACGATGCTGGATGCCGGCGGCATTGGGCTGGCCGCGCCGCAGGTGCACCTGCCGCTGCGGCTGTTCATCTGGCGCAATGGGGATCAGGTGGCGGCGTTGTTCAACCCGGTGCTGGCGCCGTTGGGGCCGGAGACGGAGACCGCCTGGGAGGGGTGCCTGTCCATCCCTGGCCTGCGCGGCGCCGTCCTGCGGCCAAAGCGCATCAGCTTCACCGGGCTGGATGCGGATGGCGTGCCGGTGGAGGGCGACGCCGACGGCATGGCCGCCCGGGTCATGCAGCACGAGACCGACCACCTGAACGGCGTACTCTACCCGATGCGGATGACCGACCTCAGCCGCTTCGGCTTTGTGGAAGAACTCGCCCGCACCCAGGAGCAGAAGCGATGAGTGACGCCGCGATCCGCGCCATGCTGCCGCTGGCAGGCACCCAGGGCTGGAACTGGTCCACCATCCGCGCCGGCATGGCCGCGGCCGGGGAGGACCCCGCCCTGGCCGCCAGCACCTTTCCCGGTGGCGCGACCCAGGCGATCGGCGCCTGGGGCGACTTGGCCAATCGGGACATGCTGGCCGGCGCCGGCGACCTGGCCGAGTTCCGCATCCCCGCCCGCATCCGGCGGCTGGTGGAGGTGCGGCTGACCCAGGCGGCACCGCACAAGCCCGCCATCCGCGCGGCGCTGGCGCAGCTGGCGCTGCCCTGGAACCTGCCGTTGGGCCTGCGCTTTTCGGCCGGCACCGCGGATGCGATGTGGCGTGCCGCCGGGGATCGCTCGGCCGATTTTTCCTGGTACACGCGGCGGCTCTCGCTCGGCGCCATCTACAGCGCCACCCTGGCCTGGTGGCTGCGCGACGACAGCGAGGAGGTGGCGCCGGCCCTGGCGTTCCTGGACCGTCGCCTGGCTGAACTGTCCCGGCTGCAGCGGCGAACCCGCCCGGACCCGAAGCGTTGAGGCTGTCCCGAACAGAAAAGGACTGCATCCCATGCGCGGCGCACTGCTCTGGCTCCTCGGAATCCCCATTCCGATCCTGATCCTGCTCTACCTGTTCAAGGTCATCTGAATTTCTTGCCCGCCGGAGTCGCTCCAGCGGGCAATACGCCTTCCTCACATCTGCGCGACCGGTTAAAACCCGCTTCCTGAGGGGGCGGCGCCGCCAGCAGGAATTGGCTTCGGCGCATGCATGCTCCCGTCATTCGGATTTGGGAGACAGGCGCAATGAAGCCTTTCCGCACTTTGGTTGCCGGCGTTTGCGCCCTCGCCATCGCCTTGCCCGCTTCGGCGGCAACCTGCGTCCAGCCGGTGGAAAAGGCGGGCTTCGACCTGCACGCCTTCCAGAGCCGCCTGATGGTGGTGGCGCTGACCTGCCAGTCCGAAGGGGGCGCGGTGGATGGCTACAACGGCCTGGTGCGTCGCTTCCAGACCGACCTGAAGGGCGCCTATGACCGCGTCATCGGTCATTTCCGCCGCAATGGCGGCAACCGCAAGTTCGACGACTACGTCACCAACCTGGCGAATACCCAGGCCCAGGAGAACCTGTCGCAGGGCGACCACCTGTGCCGCAACTACGCCACCACCTGGCAGAAGGTCGGCACGCTGACCACGATCACCGAAGTGGTCGAGCTGGCCGCCACGGCGCCGGCGCAGAACTTCTATCCGCTGGAAGTCTGCGCCCCGCGGCCGCAGCGTGCCCCGGCGGCTACGCCGCGCCCGCGCCCCACCCCGGTGGCCGCCCAGTAGAGCCTGATCGGCTTAGGCGGAATCGCCGTAAGCCGTGAATCAGTCTCTCCAGCGACAAGCCTGGAGCATGAGCGCTTCAGTCAGAAGCGATCACGCTCTGGCCCGGACTCAACCGTCCAGACGCAGAAAGGGGCGCCCTGGGGCGCCCCTCTCCAATTCCGACTGATTTGCCGGGTTCAGCGCAGGACGATTTCCACCCGGCGATTCTGCGGCTCGCGCACGCCATCGGCGGTCGGCACCAGCGGTCGGCTTTCGCCAAAGGCGGTGATGGTGATCTGGTTGCGCGCCATGCCGCCGCGCACCAGCTCGCCGGCCACCGCATCCGCGCGGCGCTGCGACAGGCGCTGGTTGTAGGCGGCGTCGCCCGAACGGTCGGAGTGGCCCGCCACGTCGATCCGCGTCACCTGCATGCTGCGCGAGTTCTGCGCTGCCTCACTGATGATCTCCCGCGCGCGGCTGGTCAGGTCGGCGCGATCCCAGTCGAAGAACACCAGGTAGGTCCGCGCCGGCTGCACCGCCGGGGCCTGCGTCGGCATCGGCTGCACCACCGGCGGCGGCGTCGGTGACGGCTGGTTGAAGGCGTAGCGCAGGCCGACGAGCACGGAGTGGTTCATGTTCTCCGCCTCCAGCTTGCCACGGGTGGTGACACCCGCCGCATTGGTGGCCGAGGCATTGACCCGCTGCTCCAGCGTGCCGAGGTAGCGATACTCCGCCGTCAGCGACAGGCCACGGATGCCGAACTGGGTCAGCGGCAACGCGGCGCCGACGATGCCCTGGTAGGCAAAGCGGGAGCCGGTCTCGTTGATGCTCAGCCGCTGGCCGTTCGGCAGGCTGCTGGCGCCGACCTTGCTGAAGTCGTCCCAGATATAGCCGGCACCGACGCCGATGTAGGGCTGCACGATGCTGGTACCGAGGCCGAAATTGGCAAAGTCCAGGTCGTAGAAGGCATTGGCCATGACGCCATAGCTGCGCTGGTTGCCATGGATGCCACCGAAGGGCGCGCCGGCGCCGCGCAGCTTGTTCAGTTCATTGTGGCGGAAGCTGCCTTCCAGTTCCGCGCGCACGCCGTTGCCGAAGCCCCAGCCGAGGCTCATCAGCCCGACATAGCCCGGGTCGAACTGCGACTTCTGGCGGCCGTTGAGCGCGCTGCCGGCAGCACCGAAGGCGCGGCGGTTGTCGATATGCTCGCGGTCCACCGGCTGGTTCCAGCCGACGGCGCCGCCGAGATAGGGGCCGCTCACCGGTTGGGCGCTGGCGGCGATCGGCGCCACCAACATGGTGGCGGCCAGCAGCGCATTGCGAAGTGTCATCAAAATCGTCTCCCGTTCCCGTATGCGGGTGGCGCCGGCCCCTGGCTGGGCGGCATCCACCAGCGCGTCATGGCCTCAATGTCGGCGCGCCATCGTGGTTCCGGACGGGAATGCGGTGGCAACCGACTGTGGCCAACAAGCCACGGTCATGCGGGTGGGGAAAGACAACAGAAGGTCAGCGCAAGCGGCCGTGATGCGGGGCTGCAGACCAGGGCTCCGGACAAAAAGAAAGGGCGCCCGAAGGCGCCCTTTCCCAACTCAGCGAAGAGTTCGAACTGCTTAGCGCAGGACGATCTCGACGCGGCGGTTCTGCGGCTCGCGGACGTTGTCGGCCGTCGGCACCAGCGGGCGGCTCTCGCCGAACGCCTGGACGCTGATCGCGCCGCGGGCAACGCCGTCACGCACCAGCTGGGCGGCAACCGCCTCAGCGCGGCGCTGCGACAGGCGCTGGTTGTACGCCGCGTCGCCCGAACGGTCGGCGTGGCCGGCCACTTCGATGCGGGTGACGTTGGCGCGCTGCGCGTTGGTCGCCGCTTCCTTGATGATTTCGCGGGCGCGGGCCGTCAGGTCGGCGCGATCCCAGTCGAAGAACACCAGGTAGGTGCGGGCAACGCCCGGCGCGGCGGCCGGAGCAGCGGCCGGGGCGGCGGCCGGCGCCACCGGGGCCGGGGCACCGAAGGCGTAGCGGAAGCCGATCAGGCCGCTGATGTTGTCGTTGCTCGGCTTAAAGGTGCCAGCAATGGTAGTGGTCGTGCCGTTGATGCGGGCCGAGCCGGTGCCGTGCAGCGAGGGGTCCAGCGTTCCGTAGTAGCGGGCTTCAGCCGTCAGGCTGAGGCCAGGAACCATCGACGACAGGCTGTAGGCGACGCCCGCGATGCCCTGATAGGCAAACGTGCCAGCAGCATCATTCACGCGGATGCCGGCACTGTTCGCACCAGAAACAACCGAACCGCGCACGCGGTTCCAGTCGCTCCAGCCATAGCCGACGCCGACGCCGACGTACGGCGTGACGGGGCCGCCGAGATTGATGTCGTAGAAGGCGTTGATCATCGCGCCATAGCTGCGGAGGTAACCGCCCTGCGACGTCGAGGTCAGGGGGCCAACGACAACGCGGCGAACGTCGTTCGAGCGGAAGTTGCCTTCCAGTTCAGCACGCAGACCGTTGCCGAAGCCCCAGCCAACGCTAACAAGACCGAGCGCACCAGCGTCGGTCGTCTTCGCCTTGGTCGACTCACCAAGGATCTTCGCGCTGCTGTCCAGGCGGAAGTTCGCGCCCGCACCACCAGCAATGTACAGGCCATTAACAGGCTGGGCCTGCGCGGCAACCGGCAGCGCCAGAACAGTGGCGGCCAGCAGAACCTTCTTGAGGCTCATGGTTTTCTCTCCTCGGTCCCGTTCAAGATCAAATCGCGGCGCTGACCCTGGGATCGACTCCAGCACTGCGTGTCCGCAACCTAACACCGACTGAGGCTGCTGGAACCCCAATCCGACCATTTCAGCATCAATGTGGCCGCAAAGCCACAGGCGCAGATGGCAAGTTTGTCACAGCCCCTGCAAGGCCATGGAATCGCTCATTTCAGCCAGGCTGCCGAGCGGCAGCAGCTTGTTCGCATGGCCCATCTTGCGGCCATCCCGCGCCTCCGCCTTGCCATACAGGTGCGGCGCCACGCCGGGCGTCGCCACCAGCCGGGGCCACAGCGCCAGCCCTTCCGGCCCGACCAGGTTCTTCATCACGGCATCGTGGTGCCGGGCGGGGTCGCCCAAAGGCAACCCGGCGACCGCGCGCATATGCTGCTCGAACTGGCTGGCCAGGCAGGCATCCATGGTCCAGTGCCCGGAATTATGCGGCCTGGGGGCAATCTCGTTGCCCAGCAGCGTGCCGTCCGGCAGCACGAACAGCTCCAGCGCCAGCACGCCGACCAGCCCCAGCGCCTCCGCCACCTGGCCGGCATGCCGCCGGGCCAGCGCCGCGGTTGCCGGCGCCAGCCGGGCCGGGGCGAAGCTGAGGTCCAGAATGTGGTGGTGGTGCCGATTCTCCACCGCGTCATAGACCGCCAGCGCACCATCCACGCCGCGGGCGGCAATGGCGGAAACCTCGGCCACGAAGGGCACGAAGGCCTCCAGGATCAATGGCTTGGGCGACAGGCGGGCGAAAGCCGGCGCCAGGTCCTCCGGCGCCCGCAGCACCGCCTGGCCACGGCCATCATAGCCCAGCCGGGTGGTCTTCAGCACCGCGGGCAGGCCGATCTCGGCCACGGCGGCGGCCAACTCGGCTTCGGTATGCACCGCGCGCCAGGGCGCCACCGGCACGCCGGCCTGGGCCAGGAAGGTCTTTTCCGCCAGCCGGTCCTGGCACACCTGCAGTACGCCCACGCCGGGGCGGCAGGGCGCCAGCGGCTCCAGCGCGGCCAGGGTGGCGGCGGGCACGTTCTCGAACTCGAAGGTCACGACATCCACCGCGGCAGCAAAGCAGGCCAGCGCGGTGGCATCCTCATAGGGTGCCACGGTCTGCGCGGCGGCCACCTGCATGCCCGGCGAATCCGCCTCGGGCGCGTAGATGTGGCAGCGATAGCCCAGCCGCGCCGCGGCCAGGGCGGACATCCGCCCCAACTGCCCGCCGCCGAGAATGCCAATGGTGGCGCCAGGCGCGAGAGCGTTGCTCATGCGTGGCCCTCCGCGACGGTTTCCGGCACGCTGGCGGTCTGGGCCGTGCGCCAGGCGTCAAGCCGCTCGGCCAGGGCCGGGTCCGCCAACGCCAGGATGGCGGCGGCCAGCAGCGCCGCGTTGATGGCGCCGGCCTTGCCGATGGCCAGCGTGCCCACCGGGATGCCGCCGGGCATCTGCGCAATGGAGAGCAGGCTGTCCATGCCCTTCAGCGCATGGCTTTCCACCGGCACGCCCAGCACGGGCAGGGGCGTCATGCTGGCGGCCATGCCCGGCAGGTGGGCGGCGCCGCCAGCCCCGGCGATGATGACCTTCAGCCCGCGGCCGCGGGCGCCGCTGGCGTATGCCACCAGCCGGCCGGGGGTGCGATGCGCCGAGACCACCCTGCATTCATGCGGGATGCCCAGCTTTTCCAGCGTTTCCGCCGCGTTCCGCATGGTCTCCCAGTCGGAACGGCTGCCCATGATGACCCCGACGACGGGGAGGACGAGTTCTGCCATGGCGCAACCCTCAGGCGATGATGTCGGGCACCAGGCGGCTTTCCAGCCAGGACACTTCGTCCTTCAGCTTCAGCTTGCGCTTCTTGAGCCGCTGGATCTGCAACTGGTCGCCCTTGTCGGCTTCGAGCCGGGCAATGACGGTATCCAGGTCGCGGTGCTCGCTGCGCATTTCGTGCAGGCGGCGCAGCAGGGAATCGCGGTCTGCGAGCATCGGATATGAACCCAGTCTGACGACGCTTTAAGGATGCATTCGACGGAGAGGTGGCATTAGCATGATACCCACCAGGCCGCCCAGCAGGACCGGGCGACCCTGGGGTCTTACCTACCCAGGTCCGGAAGAGGAAGCCGCATGATCAATCCGCCCAGGCTCCGTTCCCTCGAAGACAAGCACGCCACGCTGGAGCGCCGTATCGCCAGCGAGGATGCTCGCCCGAGGCCCAATGACGATGCACTCGGCCGGATGAAGCGGGAAAAACTGCGACTGAAGGAAGAGATTGAGCGGTTGCGCCAGCGGCACTAACGCCAGGTCGGCGCGACGCCGCCGGGCCCCAAAGGGCAACGAAATGAGGGAAGCGGCGCGGCTATAAGGCTGCGCCGCGGCACCAAGCGAACGCCACCCTCGGGCCGCGTCGCCCCAAAGGGGCGCAAAAATAGCGAACGGCGCCGCCCTCGGGCCGCGTCGCCCCAAAGGGGCGCGAACATAGCAAACGGCGCGGCCGTTAGGCCGCGTCGTGCTCCTCGATCAGCGGCGGCACTTCGGAAACCAGCGGGCTGCCAGCCGCGATCAGCGCGGCGTTCAGGTCGCCCTGGCTGCACAGGCCGAGGATGACCGGGTCGCGCGGCTTGATGTTGGGGCTGTTCCAGTGGGACTTGTCGCGCACCTTGCCGATCGTCTCCTTCGTGGTGCCCAGCAGCTTGCCGACTGCGATATCAGACAGTTGCGGGTGGTGGCGCAGCACCCAGGCAATCGCATCCGGCCGGTCGTTGCGCTTTGACACCGGGGTGTACTTGGCGCCCTTGCCGCGCGCCTTCGGCACCGGGGAGCCGGTCTCGACGATCTTCAGCCGCAGCGCCGGGTTGCCCTCGCAGCGGGCGATCTCTTCGCGCGTCAGCTGGCTGTTCAGCACCGGGTCGTAGCCGATGATGCCTTGGGCCACCTCGCCATCGGCGATGGCCTGGACCTCAAGCGGGTGCATGCCGACGAAATCGGCAACCTGCTCGAAGGTCAGGGACGTCTTTTCAATGAGCCACACGGCGGTGGCCTTGGGCATCAGCGGCTGGGTCATCGGCGAAAACCTTTTGGCGGCGGCAGGGGTGGGGCAGGTGGCCCGGCGGCCCCCCAACCGGGGCGTTGCGTGGCATATAGAGAGGGTGCCGGGCGGGGTCAAAGCCCGGGAACGAGTTTTGCGACGGAGGCAAGAGAATGTTCGAGGAGGATGCACCCAGGCCGCGCAGCGGGTTCACCCCGCCGGTGCTGGATAGCTGGGGCGTGGACGACCTGCGCGCCTGGATCGGCACGCTGCAGGCCGAGATCGCCCGCGCCGAGGCCGCGATCCGCAGCCGCGAGGCCCAGCGCACCGCTGCCGACGCCTTTTTCCGGCGGCCGCCCGGCTAGACCGTGATGACCGCTTACTGAAGCGGCAAGCAGCGTCCAGCAGTCGGGGAGAGACCGTTTCACGACTTGCAGCGATTCCGCCTGGGCCGATCAGTCTCTAATTCACCGTCAACCCGGCGCTGGCGGCCACCTGGCGCCAGCGTGCCGACTCGCTGGTCAGCAGGCGCTGGTACTCCGCGCCGGGCAGGAACGCGGCCTGCGCCCCCTCGGCCTCGAAGAAGCGACCGAAGGCGGCATCGGCCAGGGCGGCGCGGATGGCGGCTTCCAGCGCGGCGCGCACCGGGGCCGGGGTGCCGCGCGGCGCCAGGATGCCCCACCAGAACTCCACCTCGAACGGAAAGCCGGCCTCCCGCACCGTCGGCGCCTGCGGGAAGTGCGGCGCCCGCACCGGCCCGGTGGTGGCCAGCAGCCGCAACTGGCCGGCTTTAAGCGGTGCGCCCAGCGCCGGCGGGCTGCCGATGATCAGGTCGATCCGCCCGGCCAGCAGGTCCAGCGTCGCCGGGCCGAGGCCGCGATAGGGCACGTGCTCCATCTCCACGCCCGTCACCTGGCCGAACAGCACGCCGGAGAAGTGGTTGACGGTGCCCGGCCCGGCCGAGCCATAGCGCAGCGGCCGGCTCCGCCCCAGCCGCACCAGCCCGGCGATATCCGTCACCGGCAGTTGCGGCGCGGCGGCGATGGCGAGCGAGGCGGTGGCCAGGCGCGCCACGGCGTCGAACACCACCGCCGGGTCCGGCGCGCCTGGTTGCGCCGTGGCGGTGGAGACCACCGAGAGCGAGGCGACCAGCAGCGTGTGGCCATCGGCCGGCTGCCCCGCCACATATTGCGCGCCGATCTGCCCGCCGGCCCCGGCGCGATTCTCGGCCACGAAGGGCTGGCCGAAGGCGGCTTGCAGCTTTTCCGCCAACGCCCGGGCGATGACGTCATTCGACCCGCCGGGCACGAAGGGGATGACGAGCCGCACCGGGCGTTCCGGCCAGCGCGGCTGGGCCAGGGCCGGCGAGGCCGCCAGCGTCCCCAGCAGCGCGCGCCGCTTCATGCGCGCTTGCCGAACAGCCCGGCGCAACGCGCGACCAACGCCGCCGTGCTGGCGAAGACCTCGGCCCCCGCCGCTTCCAGCGCGGTGGTCTTGCTGGCGAGGGTGCCGGCGCCGCCATATGTCAGCGCGCCGGCATGGCCCATGGCGACGCCTTCCTTGGCCTCCCGCCCGGCCAACAGGCAGAGCACCGGCTTGCCAATGGGGCGTGCGGCCAGCGCGGCGGCGAATTCCTCCTCCTCGGTGCCGCCGACCTCGCCGATCAGCACCACAGCCTCGGTCGGGCCGTGCTGCGCCATCAGCGGCAGCAGTTCCGCGAAGCGCGTGCCCTTCACCGCGTCGCCGCCGACGCCCAGCCATAGCGACTGGCCGAGGCCCAACTGCACCAGGCGGTAGCCGACCTCATAGGACAGCGTGCCGGACTTGGTCAGCAGCGCGACCGGGCCAGGCGCCAGCGCGACATTGGGCAGGAAGCCCAGCTTGGCTTGCCCGGGCAGGGCGATGCCCGGCGTGGAGGCGCCGATCCAGGTGACGTTGTGCTGCTGGGTGAGGCGCCGCAGATGCAGCGCATCATGCACCGGCACGCCCTCGGCGATGGTCACGACCAGGTTGATGCCAGCGGCGACGGCTTCCTCCACCGCGGCGCGGGTTTCCAGCGGCGGCACCATGCAGATGCTGGCGCTGGCGCCGGTTGCGTGCACGGCGGCGGCGCAATCGGCAAACAGGGGAATGCCGTCGATATTGCCGCCTGCCTCACGCAGGCTGGTGCCGGCGACGATATGCGTGCCGTAGTCCCGCATCAGCTGGGTGTGGCGCCGGCCCATGCGGCCACTGGCGCCCTGCACCAGCACCCGCGTGCGGGCGGAAAATTCAGCCAGCGCGTTCATGCCGCGACCTCCGCAACGGAACTCATAGTGCGTGCTCCGCCACGCGGGCAATGCTCGGCTCCAGATCCTCGAAGATGGCGATGTCCGGCCGCGCCTCGGCCAGCCAGGCCCGGGCTTCTTCGCTGCCATTGCCGACCAGGCGCGCCACGACGGGCACGCCGCCGCAGGGCTGCGCGGCCAGCGCCTCCGCCAGCAGCTTGGCGAACTCCCGCTGGTCCGTGATTCCAGCAAAAATGTTGACGAACAGCACGCGCAGGCTGGGATGCTCGCTGAGCCATTCCAGCACGCGGATCAGCCGTGCCGGGCTGCCGCGCAATTGGCCGGTGCGGATGTCCAGGAAGTTGATCGGCCGGGCGCCGCGCGCGGTCAGCTCGTCCACCAGCATCATGGAGAGCCCGGCGCCGGTGGTGATCAGGCCGATGCTGCCCTTGGGGTCCAGCTCCACATAATCAAAACCTTCGTCCAGCTTGCGCAGCGCATCCGGGTACAGCGTGGCATTGCCGCGCAGCAGCGCTTCCTGCCCGGGCTGTCGATGCAGCGCATTGCCATCCAGCACCAGCTTGGCATCCCCCGCCACAGCACCGGCCGGGCCGACGAAAAGCGGGTTGATCTCCGCCAGCATCAGCTCCTCCCGCAGGAACAGCGTCGCCAGTTTCGTACCCACCTCGCGCACCGCAGCGTCATCGGTCAGCGCGGCCAGCGCGGCGTTGATGCTGGCCTCATCCGGCGCACAGAGCCGCGACGTGCTCGCGTCCAGCGTGTGGCTCTCCACCTCCACCCCGCCTTCCGCGATGAAGGTGACGCGCACCGCGCCGGCCCCGGCATCCAGCAGTATCGAGAGGTAGCATTCCCGCCCCGTCGCCGGCGCTTCCACCAGGCAGGCGTGCACCGCATGGCCCTTGATGCTGCTGCCGAGGATGCGGGCAAGCGCCGCCTGCGTCTCCGTGGCGTCGCGGCACAGCGCCACGCCGCCGGCCTTGCCGCGGCCACCCACCGTCACCTGCGCCTTGACCACGCGCGCGGCCGCGGGCGCGGTCCAGGCTGCGTCGCGCACCACCTGGCCTTCAGGCACGCTGATGCCGTACTGCCGCAGCAGCGCCTTACCGTCCGCCTCCACCAGCAACATCAGAAATACCCGAGCGCGAGGATGCCGTCGGTGTCCATGTCGCCGCTGACAATCTTGCGGCCGATCAGGTCGCGCAGCGTCTCGCTGGCACCACCGCCGAGCGAGCCATAGCGCGCTCCGCGATAGAGCCGCGACACCGGGTATTCATCGGTGAAGCCGAAGCCGCCATGCACCTGGATCGCTTCGCCGGTCACGCGGATCGCCATCTCGTTGGTGAAGACCTTGGCGGTTGCGGCCAGGAACGGGTCGGGGAAGGGGTTGGCGGTCCAGCAGGCGCGGTACAGCAGGCCGCGCGCCGCCTCGATATCCTTGTACATGTCCGCCAGCTTCCAGCGGATACCTTGGAAATCCGCGATCGGCTTGCCGAAGATCGGCCGTTCGCGCACGTACTTCACCGCTTCATCAAACGCGCCTTCGGCCAGGCCCAGCGAGATCGACGGGTTCAGGCAGCGCTGCGTGTTGAAGGCGTTCAGCAGCTTCTTGAAGCCGTCCTCCCGGATGACGATGTTCTCGTCCGGCACTTCCAGGTCGTTGAACTGCACCTCGTGCAGGTTCTCGCCGCCCATGGTGTGGTAGGTGCCGGTCACTTCCAGCCCGGGCGTGCCCTTCTCGATCAGCACGCAGCCGATGCCCTCGCGGCCCGGCTTGCCCTCGATACGGGTGAAGACGACGAACATGCCGGCTTCCTCGGCGCGGCTGATCAGCGTCTTCACGCCGTTGATCACCCAGCGGTCGCCCTTGCGCACGGCGTTGGTGCGGTAGTTGCGCACATCGGTACCGGCGTGCGGTTCCGTCATGCAGATGCTGAGGATGCAGTCGCCGCTGACCACCTGCGGCAGGATGCGCTCGCGGATGGAGGCCGGCGCGTAGTGGCTGATGACGCGGGTCTGCACCCCGGCCTCGCCCAGCACCGCCATGGCGGTCGGGTAACAGACCTTGGCGATCTCCTCGAGGATCAGCGCGGTCTCGAACACCGGCAGCCCCATGCCGCCGTACTCCTCCGGCACGGTCATGCCGAGGACGCCGAGCTCCGCCAGCTCCTTGATGTTCTCCCAGGGGAAGGTGCCGTCCATCCAGCGCAGCGCGCGCTGGCGGAATTTCCCCTGCGCCAGCTCGCGCACGGATTCCACCATGCGCCGCTGTTCGTCGTTGAGCTTGAACTCCATGCTCACGCGGCCAACCTGGCCACGCCGCCGGCCAGCGCGCCGGCGCTTTCCAGCGCGCAGAGCCGGTCGAACAACCGCCCGCTATCCAGCGGCGCACCGTTGGTGCAGTCGACGAACTTCTCCCGCAGTTCGTGGAGCGAAAGCGGCAGCTGCGCGTTGCCCTTGGGGAAGCGCACTTCCAGATGCAGCTCGCGCCCCGTGGTGGTGCGGATCGTCACCGTATCGGTCAGGGCAAACACCGGCTCGATCGGGCAATGCGTGTCCGTGACGTGGACCGTGACCTTGCCGTACTGCGCCCGCACCTCCGGCTGGTTCACGAATTCATCCGTCAGTTCCCGCAGGCCGACGCGGCGGGCCACCAGCGCGGAAGCCACGGCGAATTCCAGGCTGAACTTGGCCTCCAGCCCGGTCACCGGGGCGTGGTTGCGCAGCATGCTCGCCTGCGCCGTGCCGATGGTGCATTCCACCGCGGCGACATCCTCGGCCCGCAGGTTTTCCTGCGCGGTCAGCGCCAGCACGGCATCTGCGGTCCGATGTGCCGAATAGCACATCGGGTAGCGCTTGATGCTGAGGCCTGCCTCGCGGATGCGCAGCGTCTTGCCCACCTCGGCGTCGCGCAGATCAGCGGCGCCCTTGGGCGACAGCGCGGCCAGGAAGCCGGCGTGGTGTTCCAGCGCATCGGCAGCGGCAGTGAAGCCGCGCGCCACCATGCGCACCGCCTCGATGCCCGAGGCCGCCGCGCGCCCGGCGTGGAACGGCTTGGTCATGGTGCCGAAATTCGCGACGAGGCCCGCCGCCATGCTGCCGGCTAGCGCCAGCGCCGCGCCGGTGCGCTCGGCCGAAAGCCCGTGCAGGTTGGCCACCGCGGCTGCCGCGCCCACCGCGCCGTACACGGCCGTGGGGTGCCAACCCTTCAAATGCAGCGCGTCGGTCTCCCGCGCGTTCAGCTCGGCCCAGACCTCATAGCCCACCAGGTAGGCGCGCAGCACCGCCGCGCCGGAAAGCCCCAGCCGCTCAGCCTCCGCCAAAATCGCCGGCACCAGCACAGTGGAAGGATGCCCGCCGATGGCGACGTCGTCATAGTCCAGCGCATGGCCGGCGGTGGCGTTGATCAGCGCGGCATCGGCGCTGTAGGTGCGCCCCGGCCCCAGCAGCACGGTGGCTTCCTGCGCGCCGCTCTGGCGCTCGGCCAGCTGCGCCTGCACCAGCTTCACCACCGGCTCGTCGCGGCCCGCGATCATGGTGCCGATGACGTCGATGATCCCGCTGCGGATCACCTCCGCCACATCGGCCGGCACCACCAGGGATTGGTCGGCCGCGAAGGCGGCCAGCGTTGCGGTGAGACCCATGGTCAGAAACTCCGGGGCAT
Organism: Acetobacteraceae bacterium; assembly: GCA_947371015.1. GTDB lineage: Bacteria > Pseudomonadota > Alphaproteobacteria > Acetobacterales > Acetobacteraceae > CAIMOR01. Next base: position 39,561 of record CANBNK010000023.1, read on the forward strand.
GCCGAGCACGTGCTCGCCAGTGAAACTCAGGATCAGGTTGGTCGAGATCGGCGCGATCTGCAGCAGCCGCGCCTCGCGCCACTTGCGCTCCACGTCGTATTCGCGGGCATAGCCGAAGCCGCCATGGGTCTGCAGGCAGGCTTCGGCCGCCTGCCAGCTGGCTTCGCTGGCCAGCATCTTGGACCAGTTCGCCTCGGGGCCGCAGGGCACGCCGGCGTCGAACATCGCCGCCGCCTTGCGCACCATCAGCTCGGCGGCTTCGGTGGCGATGTGCGCGCGGGCGATGGGGAACTGGATCGCCTGGTTCTTGCCGATCGGGCGGTCGAACACCACGCGCTCATTGGCGTAGTCGGTGGCCTTCTTGACGAACCAGCGGGCGTCGCCCAGGCCCTCATGCGCCACCAAAATCCGCTCGGCATTCATGCCGTCCAGGATGTAGCGGAAGCCCTTGCCCTCGACGCCGATCAGGTTCTCGGCCGGTACGCGCAGGTTGTCGAAGAACACCTCCGTGGTGTTGTGGTTCACCATCGCCTTCAACGGCCGGATTTCCATGCCCTTGCCCAGGCTCTCGCGGATATCCACCAGGAAGACGCTGATGCCGTCGGTCTTCTTCGCGGTATCCTCCCGCGGCGTGGTACGCGCCAGCAGCAGCATCAGGTCGGAATGCAGCGCGCGGCTGGTCCACACCTTCTGGCCGGTGACGACGTAGTGGTCGCCATCCCGCACCGCGCGGGTTTTTATGCGTGTGGTGTCGGTGCCGGCGGTGGGTTCGGTGACGCCAAACGCCTGCAGACGCAGCTTGCCGCTGGCGATGCCCGGCAGGTACTGCTTCTTCTGCCGGTCGTTGCCGTGCCGCAGCAGCGTGCCCATGATGTACATCTGCGCATGGCAGGCGCCGGCGTTGCAGCCGCTGGCGTGGATCTCCTCCAGCACCACGCCGGCCGCGCGCACCGGCAGCCCGGCGCCGCCGTATTCCTCGGGGATCAGCGCACCCAGAAAACCGCTTTCGGTCAGCGCGTTGACGAACTCGGTGGGGTAGGCCTCGTGGGCCTCAAGCTCGCGCCAATAGGCACCGGGGAAGCCGGCGCAGATGCGGCGGACGCTGTCGCGGATTTCGGGCCAATCGACGCCCATGTTCATCACCGGCATTTCGCCGGCGGCCTGCGTATCCATGGTCTTGGACTCTCCGTGTTGCCGGCATTCAAAACCCCGGCAGGGGGAGCGTCAACGAGCGGAGAGAACGGCCCGGGCACCACGCATGAAAAAGGCGCGGGGGACGTGACCCCCCGCGCCCATTCTCAGCCTCGCAACGGTGTTACGCCGCCTGCTGGTTCTGCGGCACCGCCTGCAACTGCGGGCGGCCGTTCTGCACCTGGATCCGCCGCGCCTTCAGCGCTTCCGGCACCACGCGCTTCAGCGAGACGTTGAGCAGCCCGTGTTCCAGATTGGCACCATCCACCACCATGTGGTCGGCCAGCACGAAGCGCCGCTCGAAGGCGCGGGCGGCGATGCCGCGATACAGGAAGGCGCGGCCTTCCTCATTCTGCTGGGTCCGGGCGGCGATGGTCAGCGTGTTGTCCTTCGCCGTGATCTCCACGTCATCGGGGCCGAAGCCGGCCACGGCCATGGTCAGCGTGTAGCTGTCCTCGCCGGTCTTCTCGATGTTGTAGGGCGGGTAGGATTGGCTGGTCTCCGCGGTGCCGCGGGCGGTTTCCAACTGGCGGGCCATACGGTCGAAGCCTATGGCGGTACGGAACAGCGGAGAGAAATCGAGAGTCGTCATTGGCTTGGAGCCCCTTCAGGAAGCAAGGTCCGGTTGTGCCTGCGGCCGCCGCCTGCCGCGCCCATTCGGGCCGCGCCAAGTCGTCTGCCACGCCAGGGCCCCATCAGGGCGCCCCGGTACACCACCAATTGGAAAGCGCCGGCGCCCCTTTCAAGGGGGCCCGGCGCTGCCTGCTGAAGCACGCTCAATAGCTGGGCGGGCGCTTGCGCGCCCCATGCCAGCCTACTTCTTGCGGCCGGAGATGCCGATGCTGGCGAAGCGCTTGTTGAACTTGGCGACCTGGCCGCCGGTGTCCATCACGCGCTGCACGCCGGTCCAGGCCGGGTGCGACTTGGGGTCGATGTCCAGCCGCAGGCTGGTACCCGACATGCAGGACCGGGTGTTGAACTCGGTCCCATCCGTCATGATGATGTGGACGTCGTGATATTCAGGATGGATATCGGGCTTCATGGTCAACTCGTCGGACATGGCGCTGCCGAAGGCAACCGGCGACGCGGGAACGGGGCGTATAGGGTAAGGGGGCGAAGGACGCAACCGGCTCAGCGCCGGCCGCCGCGACGACCGCCGACGGACCTGGCCATGCCGCCGTGATGGCCGCGATGCAGCCGCCCGATGCCGATGAAGCCGCCATAGACCCCCGGCCCATGCCAGCCGCCCCAATACGGCGCGTATTCGGCCACCAGCAGCGGCGGCGCCACCCAGGGCGACTCGTCCGGTGCCCAGGGCGGGCCGTGCGCCCCCTCATGCCCGGCCAGCGCCACATCGGGCGAGGGTGAGACGCCCGCGCACCCCGCCAGCAGGGCCGCGGCAACCAGCAGCACGGGTGCAATCAGGCGCATGGCGAGTCCCTCGGCCGCCCGGGAAGGTCCCGGCGGCAGTCCAGCTTAGTCGATCGCGTCGCCGACCGCATGGATCGGCGCGCCGATCGGCTTGCCGATGACCGGCACCACCTGGATGATGTCGCCGGCCGCACGGAACGGCAGCGCCACCAGGCCGCAGCCGGAAAGCAGCACACAGCAGAGCAGGGGCAGCAGGAGCGTTTTCATCCCCCGCCAACGCGCCATGCCCGGCGCGGTTTACCCGGGCCGGTTTGACCATATCCGGGCCGGGCGCCAAAGCTGCGCCGCATGAATATCCTGTCCATCCAGAGCCAGGTCGCCTGGGGCCATGTCGGCAATGCCGCCGCGGTCTTCCCGTTGCAGCGCCTGGGTGCCGAGGTCTGGGCGGTACCGACCGTGCTGTTCAGCAACCACCCCGGCCATGGCGGCTTTCGTGGCCAGCCGGTGGCCCCCGCGCTGATCAGCGACCTGGTGGCCGGCATGGCCGAGCGCGGCGCGCTGGCGGGGTGCGACGCGGTGCTGGCCGGCTACCTCGGCAGCCTGGAGACCGGCAGCGCTGTGCTGGAGGCGGTGGCGCGGGTCAAGGCCGCCAACCCCGCCGCCTGGTTCTGCCTGGACCCGGTGATCGGCGATGCCGGCCGCGTCTATGTCCGCGCCGGCATTCCCGAATACCTGCGCGACCAGGCGCTGCCGCTGGCCGACCTGGCCACGCCGAACCAGTTCGAGCTGGAATGGCTGACCGGCCAGAAGGTGGCGACGCTGGCCGAAGCCAAGGCGGCGCTCTCCCGCCTGCAGGCCATGGGCCCGCGCTGCGTGCTGGCCACCAGCCTGGCGCTGGAGGACACCCCGGCCGACAGCCTGGACCTGCTGGCCGCCGAGGCCGGCGCCTGCTGGCGGCTGCGCACGCCGCTGATGCCGCAGCACTTCTCCGGCGCCGGCGACACCATGGCCGCGCTGTTCCTGTTCCATCGGCTGGCCAGCGGCAGCGTGCGCACGGCGCTGGAGGCGGCGGCCAGCAGCGTCCACGGCCTGCTGCGCCGCACCGCCGAGGCCGGCGCCAGCGAGTTGCTGACCGTGGCGGCGCAGGAGGAGTTCGTGCGACCGAGCCGGCGGTTCACGGCGGAGGCGTGCTGAGCGCCGGGCAGAAGAAGGCCGCTGACCCGTCAAGGTAGCGGCCCGAGTCATTCAAGGAGGCTTCATGCCAGGAAGCCGCGCCGCCTATCCGCCGCCCGATTCCGCCTGGTCCGCCGAAGTCCTGCTTGAATCTGGCCTTCTGTTCGGAGATTCTGAGCGTCACGTAGCCTGCGGTAGCTGAACGCAAGCGTCGGTCGATGGCCTGAAGCCGCCAGCTGCCGCTCAAAACCGGCGGGCCGCAGGTGTTTCAACAGAATCGGCAGAGTGCGGCGCTAGGCGCCTCACCGCGGCAGACACGGCTGAATTGCAAAGATCCTGGAACTTCTGGCCCTCTCAGCCCCGGGTCTCCGGCAGCCACAGGGTCACCAGCCAGCACAGCGCCAGCATCACCGCCGACCCGATCAAACAGGCAAACAGCCCGCCCCAGCCGTAGAGCAGTCCCGAGAGCAGGATGCCGCCGAATCGCCCGGCGGCATTGGCGGCGTAGTAGAAGCCGACATCCTCGGCCGCCTTGGCGCTGCCGGCATAGGCCAGCACCAGGTAGGAATGCACCGAGGAGTTGACCGCGAAGGCGAAGCCGAACACGCAAAGCCCCACCGTCACCACCAAATCCGCCCGCGCGACGCCGGCGGCCAGCGCCACGGCCAGTACCGCCGGCACCAGCGCCAGCAGCAGGGACCACAGCCGGGCAGCGGGAACCTCGGTGGCCAGGCCATCGGCGCTGCGCTGCACCAGCGCCGGCGCCGCCGCCTGCACCAGGCCGTAGCCGATGGTCCACAGCGCCAGGAAGCCGCCGACCATCGGGAAGCTCCAGCCCTGGGCGTAGAGGAAGACCGGCAGCCCTACCACGAACCAGACATCGCGGGCGCCGAACAGCACCACGCGCGCCGCCGCCAGCAGGTTCACCCCGCGGCTTTTGCCGAAGAACTCCTTCATCGACTTCGAGGCTTTCGCCTTGCCCATCAACGGCGGCAGCGAGAGCACCACGCCGGCCAGCACCAGCCCCAGCGCCGCTGCCATGGCCCAGAGCGCGCCGCGGAAGCCGAGTGCCTCCAGCAGCACGCCGCCGAGGAAGAAGCCGACCCCCTTCATTGCGTTCTTGCTGCCGGTGAACCAGGCCACCCAGCGGAACAGCCGGCCACCGGCCTCGCCGGATGTTCGGCCGGCCGCCGCGCCGAAGGCGCTGTCATGGGTCAGCTTGATGGCGGATTTGCTGGCGGTCTTCGTCAGGTCTTTGGCCACGCCGCAGATGCCCTGCGCGCCGACCACCCAGGCCACCGAAAGCGCCTCGCCCCAATCGGGCGCCATGGCCGAGAGCATCAGGAAGCCGATGATCTGCGTGGCCAGCCCCGCCGCCAGCATCCGCGCGATGCCGAAGCGCGTGGCCAGCCAGCCGCCGATGAGGTTGGCGCCGATGCCGGCGGCCTCATACAGCAGGAACAGGAAGGCGAGGGTGAAGGGCGAATAGCCCAGCCGGAAAAAGTGCAGCAGCACCAGCATGCGCAGCGCGCCGTCGGTCAGCGTGAAGCCCCAATAGGCCGCTGTCACAATGGCGTAGTTGCGCGTGGCGGCGCCGGCCATGGTGCTTCCCATGGTCAGATGCCCACCTGCTGCATGTGGCAGGCCAGGTCCACCATGCGGCAGGCATAGCCCATCTCGTTGTCGTACCAGGCGTACACCTTCAGCAGCGTGCCATCGGTCACCATGGTGCTGAGCGCATCGACGATGCTGCTGCGCGTATCCCGTGCATAATCGGCGGAAACCAGCGGTCGGTCCTCATAGCCCAATATGCCCGCCAGCGGGCCTTCAGCGGCGGTGCGGAACAGCGCGTTGACCTCCTCGGCGGAGGTGGCGCGCTGCATCTCGAAGACGCAGTCGGTGATGGAGGCGTTCAGCACCGGCACCCGCACGGCATGGCCGTTCAGCTTGCCCTTCAGCTCCGGGTAGATCACCGCGATGGCGGTGGCGCTGCCGGTCGTGGTCGGTTGCAGCGACAGCATGGCGGAACGCGCCCGGCGCAGATCCTTGTGCGGCGCGTCGTGCACCACATTGGTGTTGGTGGGATTGTGGATGGTGGTGATCTGGCCGTGGCGGATGCCGATGGCCTCGTGCACCACCTTCACCACCGGCGCCAGGCAGTTGGTGGTGCAGGACGCTGCCGTCACGATGGGGTAGCGCGCGGGGTCGTAGAGCCCCTCGTTTACGCCGACGACCACATTCAGCACGCTGTCCAGCTTCACCGGCGCGGCGACGATGACGCGCTTCGCCCCGCGCCGCAGATGGCCGTCCAGTACTTCCGGCGTCAGGAACTTGCCGGTGCATTCCAGCACCACATCCACGCCCAGGTCGCCCCAGGGAATTTCTGCGGGTGTGGCATGGGCCGAAAACGACAGCTGCCGCTCACCGATGGTGATGGCGTTACCCGTCACGCCGAAGCGCGGCCCGCGCCAACGGCCCTGCACGCTGTCGAATTCCAGCAGATGGGCGCAGGCCGCGGCGCCACCCTTGATCTCGTTGAGGTGCACCACCTCCAGCCGGTTGCCCCGGCGGGGGTCGTCCTCCTGCCGCTCCGCCGCGCCCAGCGCCGCCCGCAGCGCCAGCCGCCCGATGCGGCCCATGCCGCTGATGCCGACGCGCATCTCAGCGCCCCCCGGCCGACTGCATCGGGTTGGCCAACTCGTCCAGCCGCGCCTTCAGCGCCATGCGGTCCAGCGTGGCGAAGGGCAGGCTGATGAAGATGCCCAGCCGGCGACGCAGCGCGGCATACAACTCGTTCAGCAAGGTCGCCCGCTCGGCTGCGTTCCCGGCGAACTTGGTCGGGTCCGGCAGTGGCCAGGCGGCGGTCATGCTGGTCTGGCCGAAATCCGGGCAGACCTGGCCGTCCAGCGTGTCGCAGAGCGCGATGACGAAATCCATCTTCGGCGCGCCGGCGCCGCTGAACGCGCCCCAATCCTTGGAGCGCAGCCCGCCCACGTGGTGGCCGAGCGTCTTCAGATGCGCCAGCACCTCCGGCAGCGGGCCGCGCGGGCTGGGGTCGGAGCCCGCCGAGAAGGCATGGAAGCGCCCGGCGCCCATATCCGCCAGGATGGCTTCTGCCATGATGGAACGGGCGGAATTATGGGTGCAGAGGAACAGCACATTGAAACTCGCCGGTGCCATGGGCTTCGTCTCCCTGGTTGGATCGAACAGTTGGTGCAGGTCGCCGCACCGGGCGGGGTCGCCGTCGCAGCAGGCATCGGCCAGGAAGGCCAGCAGCGCGCGCAACTGCGCCACCTGGGCGGCGTAGATCAGGTTGCGGCCCTGCCGTGTGGCGGCGATCAGCCCGGCCTGGTCCAGCGCCTTCAGGTGGAAGGAGAGGGTCGAGGGCGGGATGCCCAGTTGCGCGGCGACATCACCGGCGGCCAGGCCGCTCGGCCCGGCGGCCAGCAGGGCGCGCAGCAGTTCCAGCCGGGTGGGTTGACCCAAGGCAGTGAAGGCGAGCGCGGCGGCTTCCAATTCCATGATTCCACAATAGTGAAATCACGGCCTCCGTCGCGTGAAACTTGCATGACGCCCTAGTGTCCTGATTCCGAAGTCCTGCGGCCTTCGTTATCCGGCCACTAGCCTTTGTTTTCAGTGGCCTGCTTATCCGCTGCGTTCGTGGATAAACCCACGAACTTCGCGGGCAGGACACTAGCAGCCTCAGGCGGCTGGCAGCGTGCCCGGGAACCAGCGCCGGCCCAGCCACAGCGCCACATTCACCAGCAGGATCAGCACCGGCACCTCCACCAGCGGCCCGATCACCGTGGCGAAGGCCACCGGCGACGCCAGGCCGAAGGCGGCAATGGCCACCGCGATGGCCAGCTCGAAGTTGTTGGAGGCCGCGGTGAAGGCGATGGCCGTGGTGCGCGGGTAGTCCGCCCGGATCAGCCGGCCCATCCAGAAGCTGACCAGGAACATCACCAGGAAGTAGATCGCCAGCGGCACGGCAATGCGCAGGGCATCCAGCGGCAGGCGCAGCACCTCGCCGCCCTTCAGCGTGAACATGGCCAGGATGGTGAACAGCAGCGCCACCAGCGTGACGGGCGCGATGCGCGGCAGGAAGCGCGTGGAGTACCAGCCTTCCCCCTGGCGCGCGATCAGCAGCCGGCGCGTCAGGAACCCCGCGGCGAAGGGCAGGCCGAGGTAGAGCAGCACCGCCCCGGCAATGGTGCCGAAGCCCACCTGTACCACATGGCCCTCCAGCCCCAGCAGCGGCGGCAGCACGGTCAAGAAGAACCAGGCGTAGGCGCCGAAGAACGCCAGTTGGAAGATGCTGTTGAAGGCGACCAGGCCCGCCACATACTGCGCGTCACCCCGCGCCAAGTGGTTCCACACCAGCACCATGGCGATGCAGCGTGCCAGGCCGATCAGGATCAGCCCGGTCATGTATTCCGGCCGGTCCGCGAGGAAGACCACCGCGAGGCCGAACATCAGCACCGGCCCGATCACCCAGTTCTGCACCAGGGAAAGCAGCAGCACGCGGCGGTCGCGGAACACGTTGGGCAGCGCCTCGTAGCGCACGCGGGCCAGCGGCGGGTACATCATCAGCACCAGGCCCACGGCGATGGGCAGGTTGGTGCCGTTGACCGAAAGCGCCTCCAGCGCCGCCGGCAGCCCCGGCACCAGCGAGCCCAGCGCAATACCCAACGCCATGGCGGCGAATATCCACAGCGTCAGCCAACGGTCGAGGAAGCCCAGGCGGCGGGGCGCTGTGGCGGTGCTCATGCGGGATCTCCGGGCTTGCACCCGGCGGGCGCAGGGTAGGTGGCGAGTGGCAGGTCGGCGCTGGCTTTCCGCGCGCTGGCCGGGCTGGTCATGCTGCGCCGGGTGGCTCGCGCGGGCTGAGCGCGTAGGGCAGCAGCGGCAGTACCAACGCCAGGTTCACCAGTGCTGCCAGGCACAGCGCCACCAGCGTGCCCTCGGCGCCGAAGGCGTCCAGCAGCCACACCCCCAGCATCGGCGCCGCAGCGGTCGCCAGCAGCGTCGGCACGCTCAGTCGCCCCATCAGGATGGCGTAGCCCTCGCGGCCGAACAGCGCCAAGGGCACGGTGCCCCGCACGATGCTGCGCAGCCCGCTGCCCATGCCATACAGAATGATGCTCGCCGCCGCCCAGCCTGGCGCCAGGAACAGCAGGATGGTGCCGAGCGCGACCAGCGCCGCCGAGGCAACCAGTGTCCAGATCGGGTGGGCCTTGCGACCAAGGGCCATCTCCAGCAGCCGGCCGCCAACTTGCGCCGGGCCGACCAGCGTGCCGAGCGCAACCGCCGCCGCCAGCGCCATGCCGCGCGCCTGCAGCAGCGTCAGCAGGTGCACGGCGATGACGGTCATGACGCCATAGGCCAGGGTGAAGATCACGGCGACCAGGTAGAACGGGAAAAGCTGATCTCGCCGTAGCGTGCCCACTGGCGCGGCATTGGCGGCCACGGCTGGGGCGACGACTTCGCGCGGCAGGGCCAACAGGTACAGCGGCAGCACCAGCAGCAATTGCATCGCGGCATAGCTCAGGCAGGCACCACGCCAGCCCAGCCCGTCATTCAGCAAGGCCGTCAGCGGCCAGCACAGCGTGCTGGCGAAGCCGCCGAACAGGGTGACCTGGGTGATCGCCGGCCGCGCGTTTTCGCCATACAGCCGCCCCAGCGTGGAGAAGGCCGGGTCATACAGCCCCGCCCCCATCCCCAGGCCGATGACGACCCAGGCCGCCAGGAAGGCCGGCAGGCCCTGTGCAAGGGCAAGCCCAAGCTGCCCGAGGCCGATCAGCACCGCGCTCGCCGCCAGCACCCGCCGCCCGCCGCGCTGATGGATCAGCCGCCCCACCCGCGGCGAAACCAGCCCCGAAACCACCAGCCCCAGCGACAGCGCGCCAAACAGCCAGGCCAGCGGCCAGCCCGTGGCCTGCGCGATGGGCAGCGCCAGCACCGCTGGCAGGTAGTAGGTGGAGCCCCAGGCCAGGATTTGCCCGACGCCAAGGGCCGACACAACCAGCAGCCTGGACTGCGGCGCGATGGTGCTGGTCTGGCTCACAGGGCTTCGGTGGCCCGGGCGGCGCTGCCGCAGCAGCCGGTAGTCGCTACCGGCTTGGCGACGCTGGGGGTACCGCAGCAGGACCCCTGGTCTGCCGAGGCGGCCGGCGCCGGAGCGCAGCAACTGCTGACAGTGGACGCCACCTTGGCCAGGCTCGGCCCGCTGCACACCCCCGTTTCGGGCAGAACCAGGTCCACCCGCCGCGCCGCCGCCAGGTCGCCGGCCAGCCAGGCGGCGATGCTGCGTACCTGTTCGTACCCGGTGGCCAGCAGGAAGGTGGGCGCACGGCCGTAGCTCTTCATGCCAGCGATGTAGAAGCCAGCCTCGGGGTGACGCAACTCGGCCTCGCCATGCGGGCGGACGGTGCCGCAGGAATGCAGGTTGGGATCGATCAGCGGCGCCAGCGCCGGTGTCGCCTCCACCGCCGGGTCGAGGCCCAGGCGGACCTCGCGCAGGAAGGACAGGTCGGGCCGGAACCCGGCGGCGACGATGATGCGGTCGGCCTGCACCACGGTCTCGCGCTCCCCCTGCCGTCCGGTGATGCCCAGGCGTTTGCCGTCACGGGCGATGCGGTCGATCAGGAAGGGCGCCAGGGCGGTGACCGCACCACTCTCGACCAGCGCCTGGGCGCGGGCGCCGAGTTCGCCGCGCTGGCTCAGCCCATCGGTTGCGCCACCACCAAAACTCATCGCCGCCAGCGGCCGGCGGAAGGCCCAGAGGACGCGCGTGCCGGGCGCTGCCTTGGCCAGCTCGACCAGGTCCAGCACCGCATTCATCGCCGAGTGGCCGGCGCCCACCACCAGCGTGGTCGCGCCAGCGTAGCTGGCACGCTCGGCCCCAAGCACGTCCGGGATGCCGTAGGCGATGCGGTCGGCATGGGCGGCCTCGCCGGGGGCGGGCATGCCGTGCGCGCCGGCAGGGTTGGGGGCGCCCCAGGTGCCGCTGCAATCGATGACGGCGCGGGCCGCCAGGGCTGTGTCGCTGGCCAGGTGCAGCATCAACGGCGCGGCGTCGCGGCCGGTGCCGTCGTGCAGCCGGCCATGGTCGCGCCGGGCGATGCCGGTGACGCGGGCGTCGTAACGGATGCGGTCGCGCAGCGCCGCACTGGCCGCCAGCGGGGCGAGGTAGTGCCGCACCAGATCGGCGCCGGTTGGAAAGGCTTCGGGGTCCGGCTCGACCCAACCCTCGGCGGCCAGCAGGGCGCGGGCGGCGGCGTCGGTGTTGAAGCGCCAAGGGGAGAACATCCGCACCTGGCCCCAGGCGCGCACCGCGTGGCCGGCCTGCGGGCCGGCTTCCAGCACCAGCGGGTTCAGGCCGCGGGCCAGCAGGTGGGCCGCGGCGGTCAGGCCGACCGGGCCGGCGCCGATGACCACCACGGGGGGCGAGGCTTCGGGCATCACAGCACTCCTTGATGCATCAATGATTGGGGTATGGTGGCGCGCAAAAGGGCCGGGCGGTGCATCAGCAGCAGCCCTTCCTGGCCTTGTCGGCGGCGGCGAAGGCGCGGCCGGTGTCCTGCAAGGCCGCGGTGGCTTCCATCCAGGCGTCGAGCGCCACGCGGAAGGCGGCGCGGCCTGGGTCGGTCAGCGCATAGACCCGGCGCTGGCGGCCCTGCACCACCTCCTCGGCGACAGTGACGAAGCCGCCGGTCTCGAACTCCCGCAACACCGGGTAGATCGTGCCCTCCGTGGGTGAGCAGCACCCGCCCGTGGTGCGCTCGACAGCCTTGGCCACGTCGTAGCCATGCATGGGGCCGTCATGCAGGACACGCAGGATGAAAAACTTGGACAGCCCCATCTTGATGGTGCCAGCCCAATAGGTGCGGGAGGCGTAGTCAACGCGGGGGCTGGGGAGTTCGGCGAGCGGTTTCACCTGCCCTGTCTATACCTTGATGATCGATGCATCAAGGTACCACTGGACTTCAGCAAGTGAACCTGCAGCTGGCCGGTTCCGACGCGACGGACGTGGCGTGGCGTGGCGTTCGAACTGGGTCAGCAGATCAGCTTGATCCTGTCCATCCTGGTAGCGCCGGGTCCGGATGCAGACCCCGTGAGCACTGGACGCGACTGCCTCACGCCACCAACGAAGCAGCGGGTCCACGTCACGAATTCATGATGAATCGATGGCCAGCGGCGCTGGGCAGTTGTGCCACGGCATGTGCCACAGCCGGCCTCGCGGGCAAAAAGAAGGCCGCTAACCCATTGGGATAGCGGCCCGAGTCATACAGGGAGGCTTCACGTCTGGGAGACGCAGGGTCCGAGGACCCCGTCCCGGGCGAACCCGGAACGCCCAAACTTTACCTCGCGTTCACCCATGCAGGTTTGGTGAAACTGGTGCGCAGGCATGCGTTTACTGCATGCGACGTTATCCGATGAGGATCTGCTGCCCCAATTCCAGCCCGCTGACCCCGGGCAGATAGACCAGTTCATGCAGCACCGCCCCTGGCGCCACATCCCCAAACGCCACCAGCGTCGAGACGCGCGCGGCAGGCGTGCCCGAGTTCTCTGCCACTTCCAAGATCCACACCAAAGCGGGATCAGCGCCGTCCAGCACCAGAAGGTCCGTCGCCACATCGAAGCCCTTGAGCATCAGGCCGCCTTCCTGGCCGGGCGCGAAGTGCACCACATCCGCGCCGCCGCCCAAGGTGATGACCGTGCCGTCACCATTCACCTCCGGCGCAAAGGCCCGCGGCGCGGCGAAGGGCACCGAGGTCAGCGCCAGCCCGTTGCCGCTGACCTGCGGCGCCGCTGCCAGTTCCAGTTGTGCCGAGACGAAACTGAACGGCGCCGCCACGTGCAGGGCCAGGCGCGGCAGCGTCTCGCCCGGGGCCACCGCCAGCGCGGCATGGCCCACCGCCTGAACCTGCTCGCCATTCACCCGGGTCAGCGTCACCGGCACGGCGTCGCCGGCGTGCAGCCCGGCATAGA
>CANBNK010000024.1 GCA_947371015.1 Acetobacteraceae bacterium
CTTCACGTCCTCGCTCTCCAGCGCCTGCCGGGTCAGCGCGGCCATGCGCGCCACCATCGGCGCCGGCAGGCCGGCGGGGGCCAGCACGCCGCCCCAGCTGTCGATCTCGAAGCCCGGCAGGAACTCCGCCATGGCCGGGAATTCCGGCGCCAAGGGGCTGCGCTTGGCACTGGTCACTGCGAGCGCCCGCACCTTGCCTTCGCGCGCGCTTTGCAGCCCCTGCGGGATATTGTCGAAGATCATCTGCACCCGGCCGGCCAACAGGTCGATATGCGCCGGCGCGCCGCCCCGATACGGGACATGGACCATGTCCAGCCCGGCCAGCACCTTGAACATCTCGCCCGAGAGGTGGACCGTGGTGCCGCTGCCGGAACTGGCGAAGCTGAACTTGCCCGGGTTGGCCTTGATCAACGCGATCAGCTCCGGGACGGTACGGGCGGGTACGTCGTTGTTGATGATCAGCAGGTTCGGCAACTGCCACAGCCCGGCGATGTAGGTGAAGTCCCGCTCGGGGTCGAAGGGCAGGCGGCTGTACAGCGTGGGTGAGATGGCCAATGCCGCCACGCTGGCCAGGCCGATGGTGCCGCCATCCGGCCGGGCGCGGGCAATAGCCTCGGTGCCGACATTGCCGCCGGCGCCGGCGCGGTTTTCCACCACGAATTGCTGGCCGGTGAGTTCGGCCATCTTCATGCACCAGATCCGGCTGAGGATGTCGGTGCCGCCGCCGGGCGGGAAGATGCCGATGAAGCGGATGGACTGGTTCGGCCAGTCAGCGCCCTGGGCCTGCGCGGTGGCGGGAAGGGCCAGGAAGGGGGCGGCCAGCAAGCTGCGGCGCGGCAGGTTTGTCATGCGGGTTCTCGGCGTTTCCGTTGTTGCGACGATATGTGGTGCAAACTGGCGCGGCGGCAATCCAGGCGCGGGTCAATCGACCCGCGCGCCGGAAGCACGGATCACCGGGGCCAGCTTGGCCTGCTCGGCGTCGCGGAAGGCCGCCAGCGCCGCCGGCGTGGTCCACCACGGCGTGGTGCCCAGGTCCAGGAAGGCGCGGGTCAGCTCCGGCGTCGCCAGCGCCTGGCGGCTGAGATCGGCAATCCGGTCCACCACCGCGGCCGGAATGCCCGCCGGGCCGCAGGCGCCGGCCCAGGCGGTGATGTCGTAGCCCGGCAGGAAGCGGCCGATCGGCGGCACCTCGGGCGCCACCGGGCTGGGCGCAGGGCTGGTCACGCCCAGCGCGCGGACCGTACCCTGCCGCGCCTGAGCGATGGCGCCGGGCATATTGTCAAAAATCATCTGCAACCGGCCGGCCACCACGTCCAGCATCGCCGGCCCACTGCCCCGATACGGCACGTGCAGTACCTGCACCCCCGCCATGCTGTTGAACATCTCACCCGAAAGATGCGGCGAGGTACCCGAGCCGCCGCTGCCGAAACTGTACTTGCCCGGGCTGGCACGCAGGTAGCGGATCAACTCCGGGACGTTCTCCACCGGCAGATCCTTGTGGACCACCAGCATGTTCGGCATCTGCCACAGCCCGCAGAAGAAGCTGAAGTCGCGCGCGGGGTCGTAGGGGAGCGTCGGGTACAGCGTCGGCGAGATGGCATGCGGCGCAATATTCGCCATGCCCATGGTGTAGCCATCAGGCCGGGACTTCGCGACCGCATCCGTGCCCACATTGCCGCCGGCCCCGGCGCGGTTCTCCACAATGAACTGCTGGCCGGTCAGCTCGCTCATCTTGGCGCACCAAAGCCGGGACAGCACATCGGTCGGCCCACCCGGGGCGTAGCAGACGATGAAGCGCACCGGACGGTTGGGCCAGGCATCCTCGGCCCGGGTGGCGCGGGCCAGCAGGGGCAGCGCCAGGCCGCCAAGCAGCGCCCGGCGCGGGGTTGAAATGAAGACGGCCATGGGTGCCTCCCGCTTGTGCCGCGGCTTGCCACCGGGCTTGGGCGAGAGGTTAGACCGAGCGCAGCCGGGAATGGAACCGTGGCGCGTGCGCTAGAGTCTGTCAGGCGCAAACAGAAGCGCCCGACAGGCTCCAGCTCATTGTTTTGTCGTGTGATTCACGTCTTCGGCGATGCCGCCTGCGACGATCACACTCTACCGCGTCGGCACTCCCAGCGGCACGCTCGGCATCACCGGTGCGGCCTCGGCGGGGCCGCTGCCGGCGGGCCGCGCCGGATAGGCCCGCGGATAGATGATCTGGTCCACCGGCCCCGGCGCCCGCGGCGGGCCGACACGCCCGCAGGCCGCCAGGGAAGCCAGCGCCAGCAGCGCCAGGGCCGTTCTCATCACGCCAGCCTTTCCTGCCATTCCACCGCCATGCGCGACACATTGGCCGGCGCAGTACCACCATAGCTGGTGCGGCTGCGCACGCTGGCGGCCACGCTGAGCACACCGAACACCGCATCGGTGATGCGCGGCTCCACCGCCTGCATTTTTGCGAGCGTCAGCGCCGCCAGGTCGCAGCCGCAGTTCTCAGCCTCCGCCACGAGGCGGCCGGTCACGTGGTGGGCGTCGCGGAACGGCATCTTCAGCTCGCGCACCAGCCAGTCCGCCAGGTCCGTGGCGGTGGAGAAGCCGGCACCTGCCGCCTCGGCCAGCCGGGCCACGTTGGGCTGCATATCCTTGACCATGCCGGCCACCGCGGCCAGCGAGAGAGTCAAGGTCTCGGCGCTGTCAAAAATGCCTTCCTTGTCTTCCTGCATGTCCTTGAAATAGGTCAGCGCCAAGCCCTTCATCACGGTCAGCATGCCGACCAGCGCGCCGAACATCCGCCCGGTCTTGCCGCGCACCAGCTCCGCCGCATCCGGGTTGCGCTTCTGCGGCATGATGCTGCTGCCGGTGGTGAAGGCGTCGCTCAGCTTGACGAAGCCGAAATACGGGTTGGTCCAGATCACCACTTCTTCCGCGAAGCGCGAAAGGTGGGTCGCGCACATGGCGCAGCAGAACAGGAACTCCGCGGCGAAATCGCGCGAGGCAACGCTGTCCAGGCTGTTCCGCGTCGGGCCGTCGAAGCCCAGCGCCGCGGCCGTCATGTGCCGGTCGATCGGGAAGCCGGTGCCGCACAGCGCCGCGGCGCCCAGCGGGCTTTCATTCAGCCGCCGCCGGCAATCCGCCAGGCGGGAGAGATCCCGCGACAGCATTTCCACATAGGCCAGCAGATGGTGGCCGAAGGTGGTCGGCTGCGCCGGCTGCAGATGGGTGAAGCCCGGCATGACGGTGCCAGCGTGTTCCGCGGCTCGGGCGACCATGGCGCGCATCACGTCGCGCACCTGCTCGGACAACCCATCGATGGCGTCGCGCACCCACAGCCGCACATCCAGCGCCACCTGATCGTTGCGGCTGCGCCCGGTGTGCAGGCGCTTGCCGGCCTCGCCGATGGCGTCGGTCAGCCGGGCCTCGATGTTCATGTGCACGTCTTCGAGCGCTTCCGACCATTCGAACGCGCCGGCCTCGATCTGGCGCGCGATCTTCTCAAGCCCCTCGCGGATCGCCATCTCGTCGGCAGCGCCGATGATCCCCACATGCGCCAACATGGCGGCATGGGCCTGGCTGCCGCGGATATCCTGCCGCCACATCTTGCGGTCAAAGCCGACCGAGGCGTTGATGGCCTGCATGATGGCCGAGGGGCCCTGGGCGAAGCGGCCGCCCCACTGCACATTGGACTCGTTGGACACGAAGGGGATGTTCCCGTGATGCGAAACGTTGGCCGGCGGATGACGCTGCGGCTGAGCGCGGCGACCCTATACGCCGGGCTTGCCGCCGGGCAAGGGCGCGCCGCCACGTTGGGCCAGTTGGTGGAGGCCCCGCCACGGCCGCTGCCCGACCTGGCCTTCGCCGATGCCGAGGGCGCCCCGCGGAAGCTGGCCGATTTCATGGGCAAGGGGCTGCTGGTGAACCTGTGGGCCACCTGGTGCGCCCCCTGCGTGGCGGAAATGCCGGCGCTGGACCGCGCACAGGCAGCCCTGGCCGGGGCCGGCATCCAGGTGCTGGCGCTGTCATCCGACCGTGGCGGCCGGCCGGTGGTGGAGAAGTTCTACGCCGAGCGCGGCATCAAGGCGCTGGGCATCTGGTTGGACCCGCGCGGCGCCGCAGGGCGGGCGCTGGGCGTGCGTGGGCTGCCCACCTCCGTGCTGGTCAACCGCGCCGGGCAGGAAGTGGCGCGGCTGGAAGGCGCCGCCGAATGGGACCAGCCGGAGATGCTGGACCGGCTGCGGGCGCTGCTGGGGTAGCGCCGGGCCGGGCCTACTCCATCTTGATCCCGGTTTCACGGACGATGGCCTGCCAATTCTTCAGGTCCTCCATCCAGTACCGGTAAAAATCCTCCGGCGTGCCGGCCAGGCTGGTATGGGCGCCTTCGTCCATGCGCTTGACGATCGGGGCGCTGGCCAGCCAGCGGTTGCTCTCGGCGTTGATCTTCTCGACCATCGGCCGCGGCATGCCGGCCGGCCCCCAGACGCCGAACCAGACATCCTCGACGAAGCCGGGAAAGCCCACTTCGGACAGCAACGGCAGATCGGCCATCTGGCGCTGCCGGGCGCGGCCGGTAAAGGACAGGAAGCGCAGCTTGCCCTCCCGCGCGAACATGCCGGAATTGCCGATATTGTCGAAGATGTAGTCGCTCTCGCCCTGCGCCACCGCCAAAATCGCGGAGGGCCCGCCGCGATAGGGAATGTGCACGCGGTTGAAGCCGGCGGCCATGTGGAAGCGCTCCGCCATCATGTGGCCGACACTGCCGATGCCGACACTGGCCATGTTCACGCCACCGGGCCGCTGCTTGGCCCAGGCGATGAACTCGGCGGTGGTGTGGACGGGAATGCTGGGGTTGACGATCAGCGCCATTGGGTAGTGGTACAGCCCGGCGATGCCGACGAAATCCTTCACCGGGTCGTAGGGCACGGAGCGCAGCACGAGGGGCGCGGCCACGTGCGACGTGTTGGAGGTGAACAATAACGTAAAACCATCCGGCGCGCTGCGGGCCACTTCCGCGGTACCGATGCTGCCGGTGCCGCCGATACGGTTTTCCACCACGAAGGTGCCGCCGAAGACGCGGCCGAAGTGGTCCGCGAACATGCGGGCATAGACATCCGCCGGGCTGCCGGCCTGGCTCGGCTGGATGATGCGGACCGGCCGATTGCCAGGCCATTCCGGTTGCGCCTGAACGATGGCGGGGGCCGCCAGCGTCAGCCCGGCGCCGGCGCCGGCGATGAACGCCCTACGCTGCATTGGTTTCCTCCGTTGCGGATTTGGCGGAAACCTATGCGGCAAGGGGTCAGGCGGCAAGCACCTCCGCCAGCACCCGGGCGATCACCAGCGTCGCCTTGTGCAGGTCCGCCAGCACCAGGTTCTCATCCGGCGCATGGGCGTTGGCTTCCAGGATGCTGCGCGGCCCGGCGCCATAGAGCACGGTGGGGATGCCGGCCTCGGCATAGTGCCGCGCATCGGTGTACAGCGGCACGCCCACCTGCTTCACCTCGGTCGCGAACACCTCGGACGCCACGCGGCAAATCCGCGCCGCCAGCGCGCGGCTCTCGTCGCTCGGCACCAGCGGCCCGGCCAGCACGATGCGGTTGATGGTGACGTTGCTGCCGGGGACGCGGCGGCACGCGGCCTCGATCAGCGCGCGCAGCCCGGCTTCCACCTCGGCCGGGTTCTCCTCGGGGATGATCCGCCGGTCCAGCCGCAGCGCGATGCGGTCGGGCACGACATTGGTGTTCACCCCGCCGCTGATCCTGCCCACGGTCACCGCCGGGCAGCCAATGCCCTGCACGCCCGACATCAGCCCCGAGAGTCTGGCGCGTTCGCCATACAGGCTGCGCAGCGCCTCGGTTGCGGCTTCCAGCGCATCCACGCCGGTATGCGGCATGGCGGCATGCGCCTGCTTGCCGTGGAAGATCGCCTCCAGGTGCAGCACGCCGTTATGGCCGGTGGTCACGGCATAGGAAAAGCCGGCGCAGATGCACAGGTCGGGTTTGCTCAGGCCGCGCTTCAGCAGCCATTGCGGGCCGATCTCGCCGCCGGTCTCCTCGTCATAGGTCAGGTGCAGCTCGACCGTGCCGTTCAGCGCCAGGCCGCTGGCCTCCAGCGCGCGCAGAGCGAAGGCATAGGTGGCGAAGTCGGATTTCGAGACGGCGACGCCGCGGCCATACATCCGGCCGTCCTTTAGCGCCGCGCCGTAGGGGTCCTGGGTCCAGCCCTCGCCGGGCGGCACCACGTCGCCATGGGCGTTCAGCGCCACGACCGGGCCGCCCGTGCCGAAGCTACGGCGCACGATCAGGTTGGTGGCACTGGTCATGCCCACCGCGGCGCATTCATCGGCCGGCACCGGGTGCCGTTCCACGGTGAAGCCCATGGCTTCCAGCAGCGGCACCGTGACCTCGGCATGCGCGGCGCAGTCGCCGGCGGGATTGTCGGACGGCACCCGCACCATGGCGGCGAGGAAGGCTTCAGCCTCGGCCCGCAGCGGGGCCAGGGCGGCGGTGAGGACGGTGTTCGGGTCTGCCATGCGGGCCTCCTGCTCAGGCCGGCTTAGCGCATAAACCTGCCGGCCGGAACAGCCGGGGCGCTGCCCACGCTCGCGCCTTCAGCGCAACCCTGCCCGTGCGCCTTCAGCGCAACCCTGCCCGTGCGCCTTCAGCGCAAGGCCAGCGAGGTCAACCGCGTCACCTCGTCGCCCAGATGCACCTCGGTCGGCTGGTTGATGCCGTAGCCGAGTTGGCGCGGAAAGCCCGCCGCCAGCGGCCAGGGTTCCCGCATCGCAAGCCACAGCCGCAGCATGTGGCGGCGGCGCTCAGGCTCGGGGAAGTCGTCGTACTCCGTGCGGCTGTGCAGGACGGTGTAGTTGTTGCACAGCTGGATGTCGCCAACCTGCAAATCCATGTCCAGCCGAATGCCCTCGGTGCCCGACAGCTCGGTGAACAAATCCAGCGCGCGCAACTCGTCATCCGCCAGCGCCACGCCGAAATGCTTGGCCGCCGCGCGGATCTGGTTGCCGACGATCCGGCAGCTCACCACGCCGTCCTCGGCGCCAAAGACCGGCACGCGGTTCGGGCTCACCGGCGCATCGGTCAGCGCCGCTTCACGCCGGATGTAGTGGTAGCCGCGATACAGCGGCGCCAGCGCCGCCGGCTCGCGCGCCGCAATCTCGGCATGCACCGTCAACGCCGAGGACAGGCTGGAACGCCCGCCCGCCTTGGCCGCGCGCAGGCACAACAAGCCCACAATCTCGCAGCCATCGGTATGGAAGGGCAGGAAGGCGTTGGTCTCGTAGCCGCGCACATCCTTGCCGCCATAGGCGCGGCCCTGGTCGTGCACATGGCCCAGCAGGTCACCGCGCGGATTCTGCCGCAGCGTGTCGCCCAGGTACGCCCCCATGCCGTAGAACATGGTGCCGACATCGGCATCGCTGTAGCGCGCCACCGGCAGGCCACGCAGCACGACGAAGCCGCGGCCTTCGCGAATTTCGTGCAGTATCGCCGCCAACTTCGGCGCAAAGCCCGTTAGCGGGAAATCGGCGGCGGTCAGCGCCTCATCCGGCAGCCCCCGCGCCCGCACACCGGCCAGCGCGGCGTCCAGCTCAGCCAGGTCGTCGCTGGTAAAATGCTGAATCCAGGTGCTGTCCTGGGCCAGGTCGCTGCCTTTCCAGGCAGCCTTGGGCGAGGCGAGCGGCATGCAGGGCTCCGTGTCGGGCGTTTCCACCCCGGGGACGCAAACCGCGTGCCGCTACTTCCCGGAAAGCCAGGCCAGCAGCACCCGGCGCTCCTCAATCTCCATGCGCGTGATGTTGTTCGGCGGCATCGCGGCCGACAGCACCGACTGCAGCGCGATCTGCGGCGCCTGCCGATGGATGCTCTCAGGCCCGGCGAAGACCACGCCGCGCGGCGCCACCGCAATACCGGGCCACACCGGCTCTGCCGCATGGCACATGGAACAGCGCGCCATGACAATATCCACCACCTCTTCAGAAGGCGGCGGCGCCCGCCAGGCCAGGCCCAGCGCCTCCCGCCCCAGCGGCGAGGAGGTCATCGAGACGGCGGCAGCTGCGGCAAGGCAGGCCGCGGCCACCGCCCAGCACCACCACTGCATGCCGCGGCCCTGGTGCATCAGGTTGAAGAACACCCGGATCATGGCGCCGGCCACCAGCACCAGCCCGACGATGACGAAGGCGTAGGGCGTCGACCACACCATGGGGTAGTGGTTGGCCAGCATCAGGAACAGCACCGGCAGCGTCAGGTAGTTGTTGTGCGTGCTGCGGATTTTCCCGGCCTTGCCCAGCGCCGGGTCCGGCGCCTCGCCGGCCAGCAGGGAAGCGATGACCTTCTTCTGGTTCGGGATGATGATCAGAAAGACGTTGCCGGTCATCCAGGTGGCCATCAGCGCGCCGGTATGCACCATGGCGCCGCGGCCGCTGAAGATCTGCTGGAAGCCCCAGGCCACCAGCACGACAAAGCCGAAGCCCACCGCCGCCAGCAGCCGGTCATCCTTCGCCAGCGGCGATTTGCACAGCCCGTCATAGACGAACCAGCCCAGCGCCAGCGTGCCGATGCCGATCACCCAGGCCATGCCGGCCGACATCTCCATGACCGTGGGGTCGATCAGGAACAGGTCGCTGCCGCCGTAGTACACCCAGCACAGCAGCGCGAAGCCGGACAGCCAGGTCGAATAGCTCTCCCACTTGTGCCAGATCAGCTGCGGCGGCAGCGAGGACGGCGCCACCAACCACTTCCGCACCTGGTAGAAGCCGCCGCCATGCACCTCCCAGGCCTCACCGCCCTTGCCGGGGGGAATGTCCGGCGCCGGCTTCAGCGAGGCGTCGACATGCATGAAGTAGAAGCTGCTGCCGATCCAGGCCATGCCGGCCAACACGTGCAGCCAGCGCAGCAACAGCCCGCCCCATTCGATCAGCAGCGCTTCCATGTCAGTGCGCTTCCGACTTCGCCGCGGCGGCCTGAACTTCGGCTTCAGCTTCCTCGGCCGACTTCACGCCATTGAAGAACAGGTTCAGCAGCACCGCCGAAAAGGCGGTCAGCAGAATGCCCGAATGCAGGATCGGGCTCAGCGACTTCGGCAGTTCCTTGAAGAAGTCGGGCGCCACCAGCGGGATCATGCCGAAGCCGACGGAAATGGCGACGATGAACAGGTTGTTGCGGTTGGTCTTGTAGTCCACCCCGGCCAGGATGCGGATGCCAGTGGCGGCGACCATGCCGAACATGACGATGCCGGCGCCGCCCAGCACGAAGACCGGCACCGATTCCATCAGCGCCCCCAGCTTGGGCACCAGGCCCATCGCCAGCAGCATGGCGCCGCCGGCCACGGTGACCCAGCGGCTGCGCACCCCGGTCACGCCGACCAGACCGACATTCTGGCTGAAGCTGGTGTAGGGGAAGGTGTTGAAGATGCCGCCGACCAGCGTGCCGATGCCGTCCGTCCGCAGGCCGCGCGTCATATCGTCGCGGGTGATCTTCTTGCCGGTCATGTCGCCCAGCGCCAGGAACATGCCGGCGCTCTCGATCATCACCACGATCATCACCACGCTCATGGTGACGATGGCGACGAAATCGAATTTCGGCATGCCGAACTGGAACGGCATGATCAGCCCGAACCAGGGGGCGGTCTCCACCTTGGCAAAGCCCATTTTTCCGAGTGCATAGGCAATGCCGCAGCCGGCCACGATGCCGATCAGCACGGCAATATTGGCGAAAAAGCCCGAAGCGTATTTGGTGATGACCAGGATCAGCACCAGCACCGCGGCGGCAACGCCAAGGTTGAGCGGTGCGCCATAGCCAGGAATGGAGGAAACCGGCGCGCCGGCCGCCCAGTTGACGCCCACCCGCATCAAGGAAATGCCGATCATCAGGATGACCGCGCCGGTGACGATGGGCGGAAACAGCGGCAACAGGCGGGAGACGAAGGGCGCCACCAATATGGTGAAGATGCCGGCGCCGATGCACGACCCGAAAATGCCGAGCAGCCCCAGGTCCGGGTTGCCGGCCATGGCCAGCATCGGCCCCACGGCGGCGAAGGTCACACCCATCATCACCGGCAGGCGGATGCCGAACGGCCCGATGCCCAGCGACTGGATCAGCGTGGCGATGCCACAGGCAAACAGGTCGGCATTGACCAGCAGCGCCACCTGTTCCGGCGGCAGGCGCAGCGCCCGGCCGATGATCAGTGGCACCGCAACGGCGCCGGCATACATCACCAGCACGTGCTGCAGGCCCAGGGCCAACAGCTTGGGTGTCGGCGGAACCTGGTCCACCGGCGCAATGGCATCAGACATGAAAAACCCCTTCAGTTCCAGCCTGTGGCCGGCGCCCGTCCCTTGAGCATAGTTTCACCCTCTAAGGGAGCGAGACGCAAGCCGGCTCGCGAAACCGCGAGGACTGTCGCTTCATGCCGGGCTGGCGAGCGGCTTACCCTTCTCGACGATGTAGGTGATGAATATCTTCGACACGCCGCTGCCGTTCTTCGCTGCGTGAACGGTGCCGGCCGGCACCATGAAGCTGCCACCCGAGGTGATGACCTCCGGCGCCTCGCCGCGCACCGAAAGCGTCACCGAACCGCTGATCACATAGCTCGCCTCGATACCCGGATGGGTGTGGAAGCCCACCTCGATGCCCGGATCCAGTTCCAGCGTCATCTGGATCGTCTCGTGGTTGGTGCCGGCCAAGTCGTGCTTGCGCACCACGGCGCGGCGGATGCCGGCGGGCGGGGTCTGCGCGCTGGCGGTACCGGCGGCGATGGCCAGCGCACCGCACAGCGCACAGCCACTGAAGATACGGCGACGTGACAGCATGGGGTTTCCTCCGGTTTTGCTTGTTCGTGCAACAAGGCTAACGGTGGGCGGCCAAGCCGCGCTAGCCTTTTCCCGAAGCGGCCGGCAGCAGAACCGGCCACACCGAGGAAACCACCGATGCCGTTCACGCTCCGCCGCCGCAGCCTGTTCGCCGCCCCGTTGCTGCTCGCCGCCCCGCCGCTGGCTGGCGCCGCCCGCGCCCAGGGCAATGACTGGCCGAATCGGCCAGTGCGCTACATCAACCCCTACCCGCCGGGCGGCCCGACCGACACGCTCAGCCGCATCTACTGCCAGAAGATGACGGAGCTGACCGGCCAGCAATTCGTGGTGGAAAACCGCGCCGGCGCCGGCGGCAATGTCGGCAGCGAGGTGCTCGCCCGCAGCCAGCCGGATGGCTACACCATTGGCCTCGGCGGCATCGCCAGCCACGCCATTGCGCCCACGCTCTACCCCACCCTGCCGTTTGACGTGGAAAAGGACTTCACGCTGGTCGCCGGCATCTGGCAGCTGCCCAACCTGTTGGCGGTCCACCCCTCCATCGCCGCCACCACCACGGCGGAGTTGATCGCGCTGCTGAAGGCCAACCCGGGCAAGTACAGCTTCGGCTCGGCCGGCTCCGGCACCACGCTCCATTTGGCCGGGGAGATGTTCAAGCACCTGGCCGGCGTGGACATGCAGCACATCCCCTATCGCGGCAGCGCCCCGGCCCAGGTGGATTTGATGGCCGGGCGCGTGGCGATGATGTTCGACAACATGCCCGGCACGCTGGCGCTTTCCCGCGAAGGCAAGGTGCGGCCGATCGCCGTCACCAGCCTGGCGCGTAGCCCGGTGGCACCGGAAATCCCCGCCATCAGCGAAACGCTGCCCGGCTTCGACGTCATCAGCTGGACCTGCGTGACCGGCCCGGCCGGGCTGCCGCGCGCCATGGTGGAACGCCTGGCCGCCTTCACCAAGCGTGCCGTGCAGAGCGCCGACCTAGTGCAGGCCTACTTCAACCAGGGCGCCGCGGCCTGGGATATCGGGCAGGAGGGGATCAACGCCTATGCCCATGCCCAGCGTGCCCGGCTGGCGCCGCTGATCCGGGCGAGCGGCGCCAGGGTGGACTAGGCCATGATCCACTATGGTGGATCACGGTCTAGCCTTTGTTCGAGAGGCTGATTCACCGCTCCGGCGATTCCGCCTGCGCGGATCAGGCTCCAGCCTCGGACCGAGGGGGTGGGTTGCGGCCCCGGATCGGGGATCATGGACTAACGCTTGTCTGCGGCCCGGCCACGCCCACACTATGGGGGCATGGCCACTCCCGCTCCCGCCTTGTTCGCCGAGGCCGATCCCACCTTCGCCGACCTGCTCGCCGCCCGCCCGGCGTTGACGCTGCATGCCCATGACGGCCTGCTGCTGGAGGGCGTCGCGCTGGCCCGCATCGCCGAGGTCGTCGGCACCCCCACCTGGGTCTATTCCGCCACCACGCTGCGCCGCCGCTACCGGGCGCTGGCCGCCGCGCTGGCCGGCGCCGGGCTGGACGCGGAGATCCACTACGCGGTGAAGGCCAACACCAACCGCGCCGTGCTCAGTGTGCTGGGGGCCGAGGGCGCCGGCGCCGACATCGTCAGCGAAGGCGAGTTGCGCGCGGCACGCCTGGCCGGCATTTCTGCCAACCACATCGTCTTCTCCGGCGTTGGCAAGTCCGAGCGGGAACTGCGCCTGGCACTCGCAGAAGACATCCACCAGATCAACGCCGAGAGCGCCGAGGAGATCGCCATGATCTCCGCCCTGGCCACCTCACTCGGCCGCACCGCCCGCGTCGCCATCCGGGTCAACCCGGATGTCGATGCCGGCACCCACGCCAAGATCACCACCGGCAAGAGCGACAACAAGTTCGGCGTGGCCTTCGACGACGCGCTGGCGCTCTACGCCCATATGGCCGCGCTCCCGGGCATCCAGGCGGTCGGCATCGCCACCCATATCGGCAGCCAGATCACCAACGGCATGGCCGCCTACCGCGCCGCCTATGCCCGGCTGGCCGAGCTGGTCCACGGCATCCGCGCCCGCGGCCTGCCGATCGAGCGAATCGACTGCGGCGGCGGCCTCGGCATTCCCTACCGCGACGAACCGGCGCCCAGCCCGGAAGCCCTGGCCGGCGCCATCAAGGCCACGCTTGGCGGGCTCGGCCTGCCGGTGATGCTGGAACCGGGCCGCTGGCTGGTCGGCCCGGCTGGCGTGCTGCTTGCCAGCATTGTCATCCAGAAGCAGGGCGCCGCCCGGCGCTTCCTGGTCACGGATGCCGCGATGAACGACCTGGTCCGCCCCGCCATGTACGACGCCTGGCACGGCATTTTGCCGGTCTCGCCCCGCGCTTTCGCCGCCGAGGCAACCCCCGCCGACGTGGTCGGCCCGGTCTGCGAAACCGGCGACACCTTTGCCAAAGGCCGCGCGCTGCCCATGCTGGCGCCGGGCGAGTTGGTCGCCTTCCTCGATGCCGGCGCCTATGGCGCGGTGATGTCTTCCACCTACAACCTGCGCCCGCTGGCCGCCGAGGTGATGGTGGAGGGCGACCGCTTCGCCGTGGTGCGCGACCGGCAGAGCTACGACGCCATGCTCGGCGCAGGCCGCCTGCCGGAATGGCTGCTATCGGAGGCCGCGCCCTGACCCCGAACCTGCCCCTGCGTCGCCTGCTCGCCCGGCTGGCGCTGGGGTGGGAAGTGCTGTGGCCGCTGCTGTTCCCGGTGCTGGCCGTGCTCGGTGGCGGGCTGATCCTGGCGCTGCTGGGCCTGCCGGCGGCCTTGCCGGCCTGGCTGCACCTGGTGCTGCTGGTGGGCTGGCTGGCCCTGCTCGGCTGGGTCGGCTGGCGCCAGATCAGCGGTTTCCGCTGGCCGGATGCGGCCGCGGCCGACCGCCGCATGGAAGCCGATGCCGGCTTGCGCCATCGCCCGCTGGAAGCCCTGACCGACCAACCCGCCGGCCAGGACCCGATGGCCCTGGCCCTGTGGCAGGTCCACCAACGCCGGGCCGCCGCCGCGCTGGCAAAACTGCGGATCAAGCCGCCCTCCCCCGGCCTGCCGGCGCGCGACCCGCGGGCGCTGCGGGCGGTGCTGGTGCTGGGCTTGGTCGCCGCCACCACCATCGCCGGTGGCGATGCCACGCAACGCCTGCGCCGCGCCGTGCTGCCCGCCTTCGGCAGCGCCACCCCGGCCCCGGGCATGCGGATCGAGGCCTGGGTGACGCCGCCCGCCTATACCGGGGCGGCGCCGATATTCCTGGATGCCGCCGGCGGCACGGCGCAGGTGCCGGTCGGCAGCAAGCTGCAACTGGCGCTCTCCGGCGGCGGCGCGGCGGTACCGGACCTGGTGCAGGGCGAAGCCGCTACCCCCTTCCAACGGCTGGATGCCGGCAGCTTCTCGGCCGAGGCAACGCTGGACGCCGACGCCACCCTGGCGGTGCGCCGCAACGGCCAGCCGCTCGCCCGCTGGGCCATCACCGTGCAGCCGGACGCGCCCCCCAGCGCCGAGTTCACCGAAGCCCCCGCCCGTGGCCAGCGCGGGCTGAACCTGCGCCTGCCCTGGCGCGCCGAGGATGACTGGGGCCTGGCCTCCGCCCAGGTGGAGTTGCGGCTGAAGGCCCGGCCGGAGGCGCCGCCGTTGACGCTGGACCTGGCCCTGCCCGGCGGCCGGCCGAAGCAGGCCCGCGGCGCCGCCCAGCCGGAGCTCTCCGCCCACCCCTGGGCCGGGCTGGAGGTGGTGCTGCAATTGGTCGTCAAGGACGGCGCCGGGCAGCAGGGCGTCTCGGCCCCGGCCGAGTTGACCCTGCCGGAACGCAGCTTCAACCACCCCGTGGCCAAGCTGATCATCGCCATCCGCCGCGCCATGTCGCTGGACCCGACTGCCCGCCGCCCGGCACGCACCGCGCTGGATGCCGTCGCCGCCGCGCCCGAAGCCTTCGAGCACGATACCACCACCTACCTGGCGCTGCGCAGCGCCCGCGCCCGCCTGAGCTTCGACCGCCGACCGGCCGCGGTGGAGGAAGTCCAGGCGCTGCTGTGGGACACCGCCGTGGCGCTGGAGGAAGGCCGCGACGCCCGCACCCAGCGCAACCTGGCGCAGGCTGAGGAAGCCCTGAAGCAGGCCATCGCCGAAGCCGAGCGCAACCCGCAGGACGCCCAGGCGCGCGAGGAGATGCAGCGCCGCATCCAGGAATTGCGCGAGGCCATCCGCCAGCACCTGGAAGCGATGGCGGAGCGTCTGCAACGCGAAAATGCCGAGGCGCTGCCCTACGACCCGCAGCAGCGCCTGATGGACCAGCGCCAGATCGACCGCCGCACCCAACGCATGGAACAGGCCGCGCGCGAAGGCCGCACCGAGGACGCCAAGAAGGAACTGGCCGAACTCGAAGAAATGCTGAAGGCGCTGCAGGAAGGCCGCCAGCCCCAGCAGAACCAGGCCGAGCGCCAGCAGCGCCGCGAGCGTGGCCAGCAGCAGATGGGCGTGGTGCAGGACATGGTGCAGCGCGAATCGCAGATGTTGGACCGCAGCCACCAGCGCGCCGAAGGCGAGGAGCGCGCCCGCACCGAACAGCGCCGCCAGCAGCAGCGCGACCGCCTGCGCCAGCAGCAGGGCCAGCGCTGGCCGCAGGAGCCGCCGGCGGCGCCGGGTACGGAACCGCCGGCCGACCCGCAGGCGCAAAGTCAGGCTCAGCAGGACCGCACCCAGGATGGCCGCCGCCAACGCGCGCTGCGCCGGGCGCTGGGCGAACTGATGCAGCAATTCGGCGACCTGACCGGTCAGGTGCCGGAAGCGCTCGGCCGCGCCGACCAGGCGATGCGTGACGCGCAGGAAGCGCTGGGCGAAGGCCAGGACGCCCGCGAGGCGCAGCAGCGCGCCATGCGGGCGTTGCAGGAAGGCGGCCGGCAGATGGCGCAGCAGATGCAGCGCCAGTTCGGCCAAAGCCAGCCCGGCGAGGAAGACGGCGAGGGTGAGGACATGGCCGGCGACCAGCAGGGCGGCGGCGAGGGCCAGGACAGCGCCCAGCAGCAGGGCGAGGGCCGCGACCCGCTGGGACGCCGCACCCGCGACGTCAATGGCACGGCCGACAACGGCGCCGATACCCGCGTGCCGGACGAGGCGGAACTGCTGCGCACCCGCCGCATCCAGGAGGAGTTGCGCCGGCGCGAGGCCGAGAAGCAGCGCCCGGCCGAGGAACTGGACTACATCGACCGGCTGCTGAAGCGGTTCTGAGCCGGGTCAGCGGCCAGGTTCCGCGACCACCCGGACGCGGAGCCTGCTCTGGACGTCCCTGAACCCGGGCACGGAATCCGCCCGGACGACCCCGTCCGAAGCGCTCTCACTCAGGCCAGCAGCCCATACAGTCGCTGGATCGGCGGCCAGGCCAGCGAAAGTTCGGCCCGGAACAGCCACAGCCCCGCCAGCGCGAGCGCCACCGCGCCGACCGAGGCGACCCAGGCCAGCCACAGCCTCAACCCGCCGACCGGCGCCCGGCTGGCCCTCGCCGGCCGAGGTGGCGCCGCGGGCTCCGCCGCCACCGACCCAACCTCGGGCGCGGCCTCGGGCGCTGGCACCAGCTCGGGCGAGGCCGCCTCCGGCGGCTCCAGGCTCACCGGGGGCCGCACCATCCAGTCATGGTCGCAACGGGCACAACGCAGCCGCCGCCCGGCACCGATCAGGCGGTCGGGAACGTCGTACTGGACATCGCAGGCAGGGCAAAGGACGCGCATGGCGGGCGAAGATGCGCACGCTGCGGCCCGGCCGCAAGCTTCGCCTTGTCAGCGTTAACCCGTCGGTCATGGCTGCCTGCAATCGGCCATGGCGCCGCGGGCTGCCGCCTAGTATGTCGGCCAGATGGTGCGATTCACCTCCGTTGGCCTGCGCTATGCGCCCCCGGCCGGGTCCTCGGACCCCGGCATGGGGCATGACGTCCTGTCCGACCTCAATTTTGAACTGCCCACCGGCAGCTTCCACTGGCTGCTCGGCCCTTCCGGTGCAGGCAAATCCTCGCTGCTCAAGCTGATGCAGCTGGCCCAGCGGCCGACCCGTGGCGACATGGAGGTGCTGGGCGTGGTCACCAGCCGGGCCGCGCGGCGCGACCTGCCGGCGCTGCGCCGCCGCATCGGCGTGGTATTCCAGGATTTCCGCCTGCTGCCGCACCTGTCGGCCTTCGACAACATCGCGCTGCCGCTGCGAATCGCCGGCCGGGCGGAGCTGGCGCTGCGCGCCGACGTGACGGAAATGCTGCGTTGGGTCGGGCTGGAACCCAAGGCCGAGTCGCTGCCGCTGGAACTTTCGGGCGGCGAGCAACAGCGCATCGCCATCGCCCGCGCCGTGGTCATGCGCCCGGCCCTGCTGCTGGCGGACGAACCCACCGGCAACCTGGATGCGGTGCAGTCCCGCCGGGTGCTGTCCCTGTTGCAGGAAATGCACCGCATGGGCACCACCGTGGTGGTGGCGACGCACAGCGAAACCCTGGTGAACGCCTATCCCGGCCCGGCCCTGCGCCTGGCCGATGGCCGGCTGGAGAGCTAGGGCGATGTCCGGCACCGGCAAGTTCACCGTCTCCCGCTGGGCCAACCGCCGGCCGGTCCTGCGCCGCGGCCGCGGCCGCGACCCGCTGGGGCTGCGCCAGGCGCTGCCTGGCCTGCTGCTGCCGGCGGTGGCGCTGGCGATGACGCTGCTGGCGGCGCTGGCGCTGGGTGGCGCCTTTGGCGCCCGCGCCCTGGCGCAACGCTGGCAGGAAGGCGCCGCCGCCGCGGTCACGGTGCAACTGCCGGACATGGACCCCGCCCGCGTCGCCCGCACCCTGGCCGCCCTGCGCGAGTTGCCGGACCTGGTGGAAGCCCGCCCGATGGACCAGGCCCGGCTGGCGGCGCTGCTGCGGCCCTGGCTGGGCGATATTCCGGCGCTGCCGCTGCCGTCCATCCTGGAACTGCGCTTCGACCCGCTGCCGGAAAACCCGGAAGGGCTGGCGCTGCGCATCCTGTCGGTGGTGCCGGGCGCCACCGTGGAAACCCAGGGCGTCTGGGTCGCCCGGCTGGTGGCGCTTGCCACCCGGGTCCAGCAGACCGCGCTGGGCGCCGTGGTACTGGTGCTGCTGCTGGCGGTGGCCGTGGTGGCGGTGGGCATCCGCGCCGGGCTTTCAGCGCGGCAGGACGTCATTACCATCCTGCACGACCTCGGTGCCACGGATGGCGATATCGCCAACCGCTTCGCCGGCCGCGTGGCGCTGCTCAGTGCGCTTGGGGCCTTGGCCGGGCTGCTGGTGGCGGTGCCGGCGCTGCTGCTGTTCAGCGGCATGGCCGGCTCGCTGCTCGGCCGGCTGCCGGTGACGCGGCTGGCGGAGTTGCCCTGGCGCGCCCTGCCCTGGCCATTCCTGGCGGCGCTGCCGGTTGCCGTTGCCGCCCTGGGCTGGGCCACCGCCGCGGTGACGGTGCGGGGCTGGCTGAAGCGTCTGCCGTGAGCGCGATGCCGCCATCCCCCGCTCCTGCCCCGGCCCATGCCCGCACCCATGCCGGTACCGACTACCTGGGCCACGGCGGCTGAGCCGGCGATGCGCCTGCTGCGCCCCCTGCTGCTGCTCGCGGTCCTGCTGGCGCTGGCGCTGGGCGCCGGCTTCATCGGCTTCCTGCGCGTCGCCGCCGCCGCGCCCGAGACACCGGCCCGGCGCGCCGACGGCATCGTGGTGCTGACCGGCGGCGCCGAACGGATCGCCACCGGCCTGCGCCTGCTGCGGGAAGACCTGGGCCAGTGGATGCTGATCTCCGGCGTGCACCGCGACACCATGCTGGAGGACCTGGCCACCGGCGCCGAGCTCGGCGCCCTGGCGCAGCGGGTGGAACTGGGCCGCGTCGCCACCACCACCCGCGGCAATGGGGCCGAGGTGGCCGAGTGGGCGCGCACCTACCGCCTGCGCAGCGTCCGCGTGGTCACCGCCGGCTACCACATGCCCCGCGCCATGCTGGAGTTGCGCCGCGCCGCGCCGGGGGTGGAATTGCTGCCCTGGCCGGTGGTACCGCCACGGCTGCGCCAGGCCGGCGCGCTGGGTGAACTCCGCACCTGGTCGCTGCTGGTCGGGGAATACATGAAGCTGCTGCTCGCCTGGACCGGGCTGCCCGCCCTGGCCGGCGGAGCAATGCCGGGGACTGCCTGATGCTGGTTATGCTGCGCTCCTACCTGTTCAGCCTGTGCTTCTTCCTGATGACCACGACGCTGACGCTGCTGCTGATCGTGCCGGTGCTGCTGCTGCCGCGCAGCGCCCTGGTGCCCTTGCTGCGGCTGTATGCCGGCATGGTCATCGGCCTGCTGCGGCTGTGCTGCGGCATCCGGCTGCGGGTAACGGGCCGGGAATACCTGCCCACTTCGGGTGCCGCGCTGGTCGCCGCCAAGCATCAGTCCGCCTTCGATACGCTGGTCTGGCTGCATTTGCTGCCGGACGCCTCCTACGTGCTGAAGAGCGAGTTGCTGAAGGTGCCGCTCTGGGGCGTGCTGGCGCGCAAGTCCAAGATGATCGCGGTGGACCGCCAGGCCGGCGGCAAGGCGATGCGCCAGATGCTGGCCGAAGCCAAGGCGGCGGGCGCCGAGGGCCGCCAGGTGGTGATCTTCCCCGAGGGCACCCGGGTGCTGCCCGGCCAGAAGGTGCCCTACCAGCCCGGCGTCGTCGGCCTGGCCGGCATCATGCGCGTACCGGTCATCCCGGTGGCGACCGACAGCGGGCTGTGCTGGCCGCGCCATGGCTTCCGCAAACCCCCCGGCGTCATCACGGTGGCGCTGCTGCCGCCGCTGCCCGTGGGCCTGCCGCGTGAGCAGCTGCTGCCCACGCTGGAGGCCGTGATCGAAGCCGAGACCGACCGCCTCTGCGGGGTGCGCAACCCTGTGGATAAGATGGTGGATTGATGCGCGGGATGCGAGGCTGACAACGGTTTCGAGGGCAATAGCCGGATCGGCCGATTCAGCGTCTTCATTCCGGATTTGGTCAAATTCCTTAATCAGACGGAGACACAGGCCTTCCGTAACTCATTGAATTCGAACAAATTAACGAATTCTTTCGATCTTGATCTATTTATAGTCACGGAACCGGAACTGATCCCGTCGGACGCTACAGCATCCCACATGGTGCAGCATCGTCGATTGTGGATGGCGTACCATCTACTCGTCGGCGAGCGACCTGGCTGGGGCCGCCGGCAACAGTGCCGCGATCCGCTCCAGCCCCGAATCCCGCACACCCAGCGCCCGCAACTGCGCCACCGTGTTGAGCAGGTAGTCCCGGTTGGCGCCCGTCGTGCCCACCCCTTGGGCGATGGCGCGGACAGCCTCTTCGGCGGGGGGGCGGCAATAGGCCTGATGGCCCCGGTTGGCAACATAGGAAATGGCCGTGACCATCCGGCCGCTGTCCAGCAACCGCACCGGCACCAGGCGCCGATGATAGACCGTCTCGCCCTTGGGGTTCTCGCGTTCCTCCAGGTAGTCCAGCACCGCGGCGGCGCGGGCGCCGGGCACGCGGAAGGCCAGGCCGCGGCAGGCGCCGCCGCGGTCCAGCCCCAGCACCAGCCCGGGCGCTTCCGGCGTGCCACGATACAGCCGGCTCCACAGGCAGAAGCGGCGATGAAAGCCGCGCAGCAGCGCCGGATGCGCGTGCTCATGCGCAAAGCCGGGGCGCCACAGCAGAGAGCCATAGCCGAAGACGTAAAGCGCGCCATCGGCGGCAAGAAGCGATGCTGCGGTGGTCATGGGCTGCGGGTCGGGGTCCTCGGGGCCAGCGGGCGGCGGCGAACGGGCAACAACTCGCGCCCGGCCGGGCGGCGGCGTATATCCCGCCGCGAAATGCCCAGCAACATGCACGCCACCCCCCTCCCCCAACCGGTTCGCCAGGCGGCGCCCCGCTGGCTGCTGCTCGGCCTGGCGGCCGTCTCGCTGCTGGGCATCGGCCACGCGCTGCTCTGGACCTGGCTGGCCGGGCGGATGGAAACCGAACTCGCCGGCTGGGTGGCCCAGCGCCGCGCCGCCGGCTGGCAGGTGCAGCACGGAGATCCCAGCCGAACCGGCTGGCCCTGGGTGGTACAGCTGACCCTGCCGGGCGTGCAGCTGCGGGAACCCGGGGGCCTCGGCTGGCAGGGCGAAAGCCTGGCGCTGCGCCTGGCACTGCCCTGGCCGCGCCATCTCGGCCTGGTGGCCAGCGGCACTCAGGCCCTGTTGGCCGGCCCGGCCAGCCTGCCCTTCCAGGCGGCCAGCCTGACCGGCACGGTGCCGCTGGGCGGCCTGCCGCTGCGGGTGCAGGCCGAGGCGCTGAACGCCCAGGCCGCCAACGGCCCGGTGCTGGTGCGCCGCGCCGCGCTGGTGCTGCCGGAGGCCAGCGCCTTCGACCTGACGCTGGAAGGCCTGGCGCTGCCGGACCTGCCGCCGGCCGCGCTGGCGCTGGGGCGGGAAGTGCAGCGCCTGGACGTCCAGGCCACCCTGGCCGGTCCGTTGCCCGGCGCCGGCAGCCCAGCGACCCAGGCCGCCGCCTGGCGCGACGCCGGCGGGCGGCTGGAACTGCGCGCGCTGGACCTGCTCTGGGGCCCGGTCCAGGCCGGCGCGCAGGGCCACCTGGTGCTGGACGCGGCGCTGCAACCAGCCGGGCGGCTGACCCTGGCGCTGGCCGGCTTCGGCGAGGCGCTGGACGCCCTGACCGCCGCTGGCCTGCTGGCACCCGGCAATGCCCGTGGGCTGCGCGCCCTGGGCATGCTGCTGCAACGCGCCCCGGCCGAGGGCGGCCCCCCCCGGCTGCAGCTGCCGCTGCTGCTGCGGGACCGCACGGTCTCGGCCGCCGGCTTTACCCTGCTGCGGCTGGCGCCAGTGGCCTGGCCCGAGCGGTAGCCTCGGCCCGCGCAACGGGATTGGTACGAGCCATGGCCCCGTGCCGAGCGATCGGCTGGCCCGCGCAATAGGCTTGGCTCGGCGGCCGGCCGTGCGTTAGGCTTCTCCGATGCAGCTTTATTCCGCCCGCACCGCGCGAATTACCGGCCCGGCCGCCTGAGCCTGGCCGCGCATCCGTGCGGCTGTGCCGCGCGGCCGGAGAACCTTCGCCCCTCTCCTCGCGCCCCGGAAGCTGCCATGACCCAGACCCAGAACGTTCGTTACCTCGTTGTCGCCGAAGCCTCGCCCGGCCTGCTGCCGCGCCTGCTGCAACCCTTCGCCAAGCGGGACCTGACCCCCGACGCCATGCAGTCGCGGCGCGAGGGCGACACGCTGCGGGTGGAATTGCTGCTGCACGCCGCGCCGGCCGAGATGGTGGCGCTGGTCGCCGGCAACCTTGGCCAGGTGGTGGGCGTGCTGGAGGTGACCCTGCAGCTGGACCAGGCGCGCATCGCCGCCTGAGCCGGACCACGGCCGGCACTGACGCAAGCGCCGCCCAGGCCATGGCCGGCGGTTGTGTGACCGGGCCGACCAACAGGCGTTCCGGGCTGCGCGGTACAGCCGAAACGCCGCCTGCCCGATAAGCAGGCCCCGGCGTCCGGCAACAGCGCCCGCACGCGGCCACGGAACCGTGCGGCCCTGTTCCCCGTTGAACTGGCCTGCGTCGGGCAAGGTGCCCTTCGCCAGCAGCCACACGGGAAACAACACATGAAACGGATACTGTTCGGTCTGGCGCTGAGCACGATTGCCGCGCTCCCGGCCCATGCCCAGACCACCACGACTGCCCCCACCGCGCCCAGCGTGACCACCCCGGGCACCTCCCCCGGTACGGCCATGCCTGTCGCCCCCGCCGCCCGGCGCGACAGCACCACCGGCGCCAACTCCACCCCGCCGGCGGTGCAGACGGACAGCTCTCGCCAGAACGCCAGCGGCGCCGCCCCCGGCGCCAACAGCTTCACCGAGAGCCAGGCCCGCAGCCGCATCGAGGGCGCCGGCTTCGCCAACGTGACCGGCCTGCACAAGGACAACGAGGGCGTTTGGCGCGGCCGTGCCATGCGCGGCGGCAGCGCGGCGGATGTCTCGCTGG
The DNA here is from genome assembly GCA_947371015.1 of Acetobacteraceae bacterium. Lineage (GTDB taxonomy): Bacteria > Pseudomonadota > Alphaproteobacteria > Acetobacterales > Acetobacteraceae > CAIMOR01. The sequence goes on from CANBNK010000024.1 coordinate 22,775, forward strand.
ACTACCAGGGCAACGTCGCCGGCCGCTGAGCCCCCTGCCGCGCGCGGCCGGTGCATCGCCGCGCCGCGCGGCCCCTCCCCCCTCAAAACCCCTCCGGGAGTTAAGCCACATGGCCATCCGTACCATTGCCAGGCTGTTCGACAGCTACAACGACGCCGCGGCGGCGCTCGCCGAACTGGAAGCCGCTGGCTTCGCGCGCGACGACCTCAGCCTGATCGCCAACCGCGCGAACTCCGCCGGCAGCACCGCCGCCAGTGACGACAATGTCGTGGGCACCGACGACGCGACCGGCACCGGCGCCGGCACCGGCGCAACAGTGGGTGCCGTGCTCGGTGGCGGGGCAGGCCTGCTTGCCGGCCTCGGCGCGCTGGCCATTCCCGGCATCGGCCCGGTGGTCGCGGCAGGCTGGCTGGTGGTGGCGCTCGCGGGTGCCGGCGTTGGCGCGGCCAGCGGCGGGCTGCTCGGCTCCCTCGTCGGCTCCGGCGTGTCCGAGGAGCATGCCCATGTCTATGCCGAGGGCGTCCGCCGCGGCGGCAACCTGCTGACCCTGCGCACGGACGAGGCCCGCGTGGCGGAGGCGGAGGCCATCATGGCCCGCCACCACCCGGCGGACGCGACGCAGCGCGGCAACGAATACCGCAGCGCCGGGTGGAACAACTACGACGACAAGTCGGGCCCCTGGACCGGCGGCAACCCGACTGGCATGGGCATGACGGGCACGCGCACCGCCACGGCGGGCACCATACCCTCCCGCGACCCCGTCTGATCAAACCCATCTGATCAGGGCCGGTTGAGCCGACCCGGCCCTTCCCGCTCAGGCGGAGGGGCCGGCACACGCCAACCCATCACGGCGAGATGCGCGCCGGTGGCAACACCTTCGCGCATTTTGCACTACGGGTCCGCTGCCATCCCGCGCACCGCCCGCATCCCCGGGGGTCCGAGCCGGCGCTACCGGTGCGGCAGGTAGGCGTCGGTCCAGCCGGTTTCGCTGGTGCGGCCCAGCGTCTTCACCTGGGTGCGGCCATAGCCGCGGCGTTCCAGCACCTCAACCGGCGTGCGGGCGCCCACCAGGAAGCAGCCGGCCGGCAGGGTGGGCTGCTCGTCGGCGCCCAGCGCGGCCAGGGCGGCCTGGCGGCGCTGCAACTCCTCCGAAGTGCGGCACAGCACCGCGCCTGGCTCCAGCCGGATGCCGACATTGCCCGCGGTGGTGGTTGGCTCCGGCAATGCGCCCGGCATGGAAAGGTTGCGGTTGCCCGTGGGCCGCCGGGCGGCACCGGGCGTCTGTGCCTGGGCGGTAGTGGCGGCCAGGCAACACAGTGCGACCAGGCAGCCCAGCAGGCGACGCGAAGCGATCATGGTACTGGTTCTCGAAAGCCAGGGTGGTCGGCGGCCCCGTCTATCGGGCCAGCGCGGTCCCTGAGTCAATCAATCGCCGAGTCCGCGACGGCGCATCCCGCGACGCCCGCTCAATCGATGCTCAGGCCGCGCCGGGCCACGGTGGTACGCTCATACTCCGTGCGCTGGCGGGCGAAAGCCAGGTAGTCGGCCGGCCCCAGGTATTCCCGCGGCATTTCCCAGCGGTTGATGATCGCCTGGCTGGCCTCGTCCTCCATCGCCTTCTTGAAGGCGCGATGCAGCACATCGACGATCTCCGGCTCCACCCCCTTCGGCCCGACAATGCCATAGGGGCTGGTGACGACCATGTCGTAGCCCAACTCCATCAGCGTCGGCGCCTGCGGCACGGCGCGCAGCCGCTCCCGCTTCCACACCGAAAGCAGGCGCAACTCGCCGGCTTCCACATTGGGCAGCCAGCTTGCGCTGTCGGCCACGCAGCTGATCTGCCGGCCCAGCAGTGCCGTCACCCCCTCCTGGCTGCCGCGATAGGGAATGTGCAGCATCTCGCCACCCGCCCGCTCCAGGATATCCTCCATCGCCAGGTGGTTGGTGGTGGCGATGCCCGAGGTGGAATAGCTGTACTTGCCCGGCTCCGCCTTGGCCGCGGCCATCAGCTCGGCGAAGCTCTTCCAGGGGCTGTCGGCCCGCACCACGGTGCCGAACAGGAAGCCCGACAGCTGCATGATGTAGGTGAAGTCCGCCACCGGGTCCCAGGTGCGCGCCTTGGTCAGGAAGGGGTGCCGCAGGATCGACAGGTGATGATGCGCCAGGGTGTAGCCATCCGGCCGCGCCTGGTTGATCAGGAACAGCGCCGCCTGGGTGCCGCGCGCGCCGGGGCGGTTTTCTATCAGTACCGGCTGGCCGAGGTCCTTGGCCATCACCTCGAACATCTGCCGATGCAACGCATCCAGCGCGCCGCCGGGCGGCCAGGGGATCAGGAAGCGGATCGGCCGGTCTGGGTATTTTGCTTGCGCGAAGGCGGGGGTGGCCAAGGGCGAGGCAAGCAGGCTGGCGCCAGCCAGCAGGGAACGGCGTGCCAGCATCAGTCGATCCTCAGGTTCAGCTTGCGCGCCATGTCCTGTTCGTACACCGCCCGACGGGCGATGAAGTCCTGGTAGGCGGCGGTGTCGTAGTATTCCAGCGGCATGTCGAACTGGCCGCGCACGGTCTTGTTGGCGTCCGAGAACAGCGCGTCCTTCATCGCGTCATGCAGCACCCGCACCACGCCGGGGTCCATGCCCTTGGGGCCAGAGACGCCATACGGGCTGGTCACCACCATGTCGTAGCCCAACTCCTTCAGGGTCGGCACGGTGGGGAAGCGCGGGGTGCGCTCGGCGGTCCAGACACTGATGCAGCGGAGCTGCCCGCCTTCCACCAGCGGCGCCCAGGCGCTGCTGTCGGCCACGCTCAGCACCTCGCCGCTGGCGACCGCAACGGCGGCCTCGTTGCTGCCCCGGTAGGGGACGTGGACGGCCTCGATCCCCTCCTTGGCCATCAGGTCTTCCATGGCCAGGTGGTTGGAGGTGGCGATGCCCGAGGTGGTGTAGGTCAGCCGGCCCTTGTTGGCCTTTCCGTAGGCGATGTAGTCGGCCCAGCTCTTGATCGGGCCATCGCCCTTCACGCAGACGCCGAACAGCCAGCCGGTCAGGCCGATGATGTGGGTGAAGTCCCGCACCACATCCCAGGGCGGGTTGCGCACCAGGAACTGCCGCCGCACCACGGACATGTGCATCTGGCCCAGGGTATAGCCATCCGGCCGGGCCTGGGTGGCCAGGAACTGCGCGCCCAGCGTGCCGGAAGCGCCGCTGCGGTTTTCCACCAGCACGTTCTGGCCCAGCGCGCGGCCGGCAATCTCGGCCAGGGAGCGCAGTTGCGCATCGGCGGAGCCACCGGGCGGCCAGGGCACGATCAGCCGCAGCGGCCGGTCGGGGAATTTCTCCTGCGCCAATGCGGGGGCGGCGAGCAGGCCGGCGGCCAGCGTCGGCAGGGTGCGACGATGCATGGTGCTCAATCCAGCTTGATGCCGAGGCGGGTGACCATGTCGCGCTCATAGCCCGCGCGCTGGTTGATGTAGGCGGTGTAGTCGGCCGTGTTCAGGTACTGCTTGGGCATGTCGAACTGGCCGCGCACATTGGCGTTGGCCGCCCCGTCCAGCGCCGTGCGGAAGGCGTCGTGCAGGGTGCGGATGATCGCGGGGTCCATGCCCTTCGGGCCGGAGACGCCATAGGGGCTGGTCACCACCATGTCGTGCCCCAGCTCCTTCAGCGTCGGCACCTGGGCGATCTTGGCGATCCGCTCCTCGGTCCAGACGCAGAGGCAACGCATCGCGCCGGCTTCCACCTGCGGCATCCAGGCGGAGCTGTCGGCGATGCAGTCGGTGGTGCCGGACAGCACGGCGGTGACGCCTTCCGAGGAGCCACGGAACGGCACGTGGGTGAACTGCACGCCTTCCCGCGTGCCCAGCTCCTCCATCGCCAGGTGGTTGGTGGTGGCGATGCCCGACGTGGCGAAGGTGACGCGGCCGGGGTTGGCGCGGGCATGGGCGATGAACTCGGCCCAGCTTTTCCACGGCGCATCGGCCTTCACCGCCACGCCATACAGCCAGCCGCAGACCCGCATGATGTGGCTGAAGTCCGTGGTGGTGTCCCATTGCGGGGTCTTCACCAGGAAGGGCCGGCGCACCACGGAAAGGTGCATCTGGCCCAGCGTGTAGCCATCCGGCCGGGCCTGGGCCAGCGCCTGGGCATGCAGCGTGCCGGAGGCGCCGGGCCGGTTCTCGGTGATGATCGGCTGGCCCAGCAGCTTGCCGGCTTCCTCGCACAACGACCGCATCTGCACGTCCGACGACGAGCCGGCGGTCCAGGGCACGAAAAGCTTGATCGGCCGGTCGGGGTAGCGTTCCTGCGCATAGGCAGGCGTGGCGAGCGCGGCGGCGCCGAGCGCCAGCAGCTGGCGGCGCGGCAAGGGCCTGGAGAGCTTGGTTGGCATGGCGTTCCCGGTTGCTTTTCCCGCAGGCTAGCGCCTGCGCGGCCGGGAAAGAAGCGGATACCGACGGGCCGCCGCATGGCGCCGCGGAATGCTGGCGTTGACGACCGCGCGAGGCGCCGGCGCTGGCAGCCCACGCCGACGCGCCGGGGCGGGACGCCGGCGGCGAAGCTGCGTTGCTGCGGGCAAGGAGAGCCCAATGCCCAGCCCGACCAGCCTCACCGCCGCCACCCCTGCCGCCCGTACCCCCGCCACCGACAGCCCCGCCGATACCCGCCGCCGGGTGCTGGCCATCGTCGGCGGCGCCTCGGGCAACCTGGTCGAATGGTATGATTTCTACGTGTATTCCTTCCTGTCGCTGTACTTCGCCGCCAGCTTCTTCCCCGGCGGCAACCCGACGACGCAGTTGCTGAACACCGCCGGCATCTTCGCCGCCGGCTTCCTGATCCGTCCGCTCGGCGGTTGGGTGTTCGGCCGCCTGGCGGACCGGCGCGGGCGGCGCTTCTCCATGATGGCCTCGGTGCTGCTGATGTGCGGCGGCAGCCTGATGATCGCGGTGCTGCCGACGCATGACAGCATCGGCATCGCCGCGCCGATATTGCTGCTGGTGGCCAGGCTGGCGCAGGGGCTGTCGGTCGGCGGCGAATACGGCACCAGCGCGACGTACATGAGCGAGGTCGCCAGCGCCCGGCATCGCGGCTTCTTCGCCAGCTTCCAGTACGTGACGCTGATCGGCGGGCAATTGCTGGCGGTGCTGGTGCTGGTGGTGCTTGAGGCGCTGCTGGACACGGCGCAGATGCGCGCCTGGGGCTGGCGGATCCCCTTCGTCATCGGCGCCCTGGCCGCGGTGGTGGCGCTGTTCCTGCGCCGCGCCCTGCAGGAGACGCAGAGCGCCGAGGCCGCCGACAACAAGGAGGCCGGCAGCGTCCGCGCCCTGCTGCGCGACCACCTGAAGGAGGTGCTGCTGGTCATGGGCCTGACCGCAGGCGGCTCCATGAGCTTTTATGTGTTCACCACCTTCATGCAGAAATACCTGGTCAATACCGCCGGCATGGCGACGCGCACGGCCAGCGCCACCATGGCTGCCGTGCTGTTCTGCTTCATGCTGCTGCAGCCGCTGTTCGGCGCGCTGTCGGACCGCGTGGGGCGGCGGCCGCTGCTGCTGGTGTTCGGCCTGGGCGGCGCGGTGATGACGGTGCCGCTGTTGACCGCGCTGGGCCAGCCGGGCGGGCCGGTGCGGGCCTTCCTGTTGGTCATGGCCGCGCTGACCGTCATCAGCTGCTACACCTCCATCAGTGGGCTGGTGAAGGCGGAGCTGTTCCCGGCCTCGGTCCGGGCGCTGGGCGTCGGGCTGTCCTATGCCGTGGCCAATGCGCTGTTCGGCGGCACGGCCGAGTATCTCGGGCTGTGGTTCAAGGCCGCGGGCCTGGAAAGCGGCTTCTTCTGGTATGTCAGCGGCTTCCTGCTGATCGCCGCCGCCAGCGCCTGGGCGCTTGGGGAAACCCGGCAGCGGGGCCACCTGTAGATGGGTGCCATGCCGGCACGGCGGTCGCCCCTCACCCGGGGGGTGGCTGCCCCATACCGGCACGGCGCTTGCCTCACGCCGCAAGTAGCGCCAAAACGCCGCCGAAATCCTGCGTGATTAGGAATTTTCCATGCCCGAGAACTTCGACGTCATCGTCATCGGCGCCGGCCCCGGCGGCTATGTCGCCGCCATCCGCGCGGCACAGCTGGGGCTGAAGACCGCCTGCGTGGAAATGCGCGAGACGCTCGGCGGCACCTGCCTGAACGTGGGCTGCATCCCGTCCAAGGCGCTGCTGCAATCCTCCGAGAACTTCGAGGAAGTCGGCCACAAATTCGCCGACCACGGCATTGCGGTGGAAGGCATCAAGCTGGACCTGGCGCGGATGCAGGCGCGCAAGGGGGAGGTCGTCTCCGCCAATACCAAGGGCATCGAGTTCCTGTTCAAGAAGAACAAGGTCACCTGGCTGAAGGGCCTGGGCCGCATCGTCAGCGCCGGCAAGGTCGAGGTCGCCGGCGAGGTGTACGAGGCGAAGAACATCATCATCGCCTCGGGCAGCGAGAGCATGCCGCTGCGCGGTGTCGAGGTGGATGAGAAGCAGATCACCACCTCCACCGGCGCGCTGGAGCTGGACAAGGTGCCGGGCCACCTGGTGGTCATCGGCGGCGGCGTCATCGGGCTGGAGCTGGGCAGCGTCTGGCGGCGGCTGGGCGCGCAGGTGACGGTCATCGAGTTCCTCGACCGCCTGGTCCCCGGCATGGATGCCGAGATCGCCAAGCAGTTCGAGCGGGTGCTGGCCAAGCAGGGCATCAAGTTCAAGCTGAAGTCCAAGGTCACCGGCGCAGTGAAGGCCGCCGATGGCGTGACCCTGACGGTGGAACCCGCCGCCGGTGGCGATGCCGAGCAGGTCAAGGCCGACGTGGTGCTGCTGGCCATCGGCCGCCGCCCCCATGTGGCGGGGCTGGGGCTGGACGCCGCCGGCGTGGCGCTGGATGAGCGCGGCCGGGTGAAGGTGGATGGCCACTTCGCCACCAACATCCCCGGCATCTACGCCATCGGCGACGTCATCGCCGGGCCGATGCTGGCGCACAAGGCCGAGGAAGAAGGCGTCGCGGTGGCCGAGATCCTCGCCGGCCAGCATGGCCATGTGAACTACGGCGCCATCCCCGGCGTGGTCTATACGTGGCCGGAAGTGGCCACGGTGGGCGCCACCGAGGAAGAGTTGAAGGCCGCCGGCACCGAATACAAAGTGGGAAAATTCCCCTTCACCGCCAATGGCCGCGCCCGCGCCATGGGCGACATGGACGGCTTCGTAAAGATCCTGGCCGATGCCAAGACCGACAAGGTGCTGGGCGCCCATATCCTGGGGCCGGATGCCGGCACGCTGATCGCCGAGATGGTCATGGCGATCGAGTTCGGCGCCTCGGCCGAGGACGTGGCGCGCATCAGCCACGCCCACCCGACACTGAACGAAGTGGTCAAGGAAGCCGCGCTGGCGGTGGGCGCACGGGCGTTGCACATCTGAAGCGACGCGTTGCATATCTGCCCCAGGGCATCCCGCCCCGGGATGCTGCCGCGTGATCGATGCCAGCCGGGTCACTGCCCTGATCAACTGGCTGATGGCCGGGGCGCCGCCGCGCCAGTCCATCACCGACCTGGCGGCCCAGCTGGCCAAGCGGCTGCGCGCCGCCGGGCTGCCGGTGGACCTGCTGGGGCTGTACCAGCTGCTGATCCACCCGGAGATGCCCGGCCGCTACACCTATTGGACCGAGGAACTCGGCGCGCTGAGCATGCATGGCTCGCGCGATGAACTCAGCCAGGGCACCAGCTGGCCGGGCAGCCCGGCCGAGGCCTGCCTGCTCACCGGCCGCCTGGTGGTACATACCCACGGCGCCACGCCAGCCTATGATGACCGGCCGGACAGCCGCCTGACCGCCGAGCGTGGCTATATCCAGACCATCTACACCCCGCTGCATTCCACCTGGGCCATGAGCAACAGCGTGGCCCGCTACGCCACCAAGCAGCCCGGCGGCTTCACCGAGGCCGAGGTTCACACGCTGCGGCTGATCCAGGCGCCGCTGGCCCGCGTGGTGGAGGCCTTCATCCTGAACGAGGGCACCATCGCCGTGCTCTCCACCTATGTCGGCCGCAACGCCGGCAGCCGGGTGCTGGCCGGCAATATCCGCCGCGGCGACGCCGAGGAAATCCCCTCCATCGTCCTGTTCGCCGACCTCAAGGGCTTCACGCGCCTGTCCAATGCCCAGCCGGCGCCCGTGGTGATCGCCACGCTGAACGTGTTCTACGAGGCGATGGAAACCGCCATCGGCGCCAATGGCGGCGAAATCCTGAAGTTCATGGGCGATGGCCTGCTGGCGATCTTCCCCACGCCCGACGACGTCTCCGCCCAGATGGCCGCGGCCAATGGCGCCCTCGCCTCGCTGGAGGAAGCCCGCGCCACGCTGGATCTGGCCGGGCGGCACGACATCCAGTTCCGCGCCGCGCTGCATTTGGGGGACATCCACTACGGCAATATCGGCAGCAAGACCCGGCTGGACTTCACCGCCATCGGCCCGGCGGTGAACCTGACGGCGCGGCTGCTGGGCGCCGCCGACGAGTTGCGGGCGGAGACCGTGTGCTCGCGGCCGTTCCACGCGCTGGCGCCGGAGCGCACGACGCTGCTGGGTGAACGCGCCTTCAAGGGCTTCGAGGGGCTGCACCAGGTCTATGGCGTGCCGGCGCGGCGGCTGAACGCGGCCTGACACGCTGGAGTCTCTCAGACGCTCAGGGGAGCGTCCGACAGACGCTAAGTTGTTGTTTGAGCGGCTGATTCACGCCGCCGGTGATTCCACCGCCGACGATCAGACGCTAAGCCGTTGTTTGAGCGGCTGATTCACGCCGCCGGTGATTCCACCGCCGACGATCAGACGCTAGTCCCGCCCCCAGCGCCAGCGCCAGGGCGCGCTGCTGCGGGCGCGGCTGAGGGCGACGAAGGCCGAGGCAACCGGCACCACCACCAGCCAGCGCCACGGGTCCGGCAGCCGCGCCACCGCCAGCGCCACCACCAGGCCGCACCCAAGGGTCAACGCCCAGCCCTGCCAGGCAATGGGCGTGGCGCCATAGCCGAAGCGCTTCGGCGCGAACCAGGGCTGTTGTGGCATGGCTGCTTCCTCGTCACGGGCCGAACGGTCGGGCACGGCGGCGGCGGCGTCAATCACGCCTTGAACAGACCATATGTTCCATATATGTTCTGAATGACGCCAAGGCCTCCCGCTCTTTGCCAATCGCATCCGCCCCCAACCCGCGGCCGGTCCCTGCCGCGGATAGCCCCGGGGTATTTGTCCGAAACCAGCATCGCCCTGCCGGCACCGCGGCTTCCGGGCCGACCCGTGCCTATTGGCCGTCCCTCGCCCTTCCCGGTTACCCACCGGCTGTCCAGGCCATTTGTCCGAAGCTGGACCATGCCGCGGCATGGCACGGCTTGCTCCGGCGCGAGTCGCCGCGCTACCACGGAACCCCAATGATCAAATATATCGGCTCCAAGCGCGCGCTGCTGCCGCAGATCCTGGCGGCCATCGCCGGCGTGTTGCCTCCCGGCCATACGGTGCTGGACCTGTTCTCCGGCACCTCCCGGGTCGGCCATGCGCTGAAGGGCGCCGGCTACCGCGTGCTGGCCAATGACCACAACGCCTACGCCCATACGCTGGCCACCTGCTACGTCCAGGCCGATGCTGAAACCTGGGCCGACCAGGCCCGCCTGATCCTGGCCGACCTGAACCGGCTGCCCGGCGCCGCCGGCTGGTTCACCCAGAGTTACTGCGTGGAAAGCCGCTACCTCCACCCTGACAACGGCGCCCGGATCGAGGCCATCCGCAACGCCATCGCGGCGCTTGCGGCCGAGCCGGAATTGGAAGCCATCCTGCTGACCGCGCTGCTGGAAGCCGCCGACCGGGTGGACAGCACCGCCGGCCTGCAGATGGCCTACATGAAGCAATGGGCGCCCCGCGCGCTGCGCCCGCTGGAGCTGCGGCTGCCCGCGCTGCACCCGCGCCCCGCCGCCGGCCCCTGCCGCGCCACCTGCGCCGATGCCGAGGACGCCGCCAGCCTGCAAGCCGACCTGGCCTATCTGGACCCGCCCTACAACCAGCACAGCTACCTGCGGAATTATCATGTCTGGGAAACCCTGGTGCGCTGGGACGCGCCGGAGACCTATGGCATTGCCCGCAAGCGCGCCGACTGCCGCACCCGCATCTCCGCCTTCAACAGCAAGCCCGGCCTGGCCCCGGCGCTGGCCCGCACCATCGGCCGGCTGCGCGCGCCGATTTTGCTCGTTTCCTTCAACGACGAAGGCTTTGTCGGCCGCACCGCCATGGAAGCCATGCTGGCGCACAAGCCGTATGTCCAGGTGCTGGAGATTCCCTACAACCGCTACGTCGGCGCCAAGATCGGCATCCATAACCCGAAGGGCGAGAAGGTCGGCACCGTCGGCCGGCTGACCAACCTGGAATACCTGTTCCTGGCCAGCGACCAGCCGCTCGCCCTGCCGCCAGCGCTGCTTCAGGGCCAGGCCGCCGAACCAGCCGCGGCCTGACCTGGGCCCAGGCCCGATTTAGCCCCGCGACCCAGCCCGCTTGGCGACCCGCCCGAGGCCCGCCATGCTGGCGGCATGACCCTGTCCTCTCCCCGCGCCGTGGCGCTGTTGCTTGGCGTGGCGCAGACCCTGGCCTGGGGCAGCACCTACTATCTGCCGGCGGTGCTGGCGCCGGTGGTGGTGCAGGACCTCGGCGCCGACCCGGCGCTGATCTACGGCGCCTTCTCGGTGGCCATGCTGATCTCCGGCTTCGCCGCCCCCAGCGTGGGCCGCCTGATCGAGCGGCTGGGCGGCAAGCCCGTGCTGGTCGCCTCCTCCTTCGTCCTGTCGGCCGGCCTGGTGCTGTTGGCGCTGGTGCCGGGCATCTGGGGATGGTGCCTGGGCTGGGTGGTGCTGGGCTGCGGCATGGCGCTGGGCCTGTATGAGGCCGCCTTCGCCACGCTGGGCATGCTGTATGGGCGGGAAGCCCGGCGGCCCATCACCATCGTGACGCTCTGCGCCGGCTTCGCCAGCACCTGGGGCTGGCCCACCAGCGCGGCGCTGGTGCCGATGCTGGGCTGGCGCGGCACCTGCCTGGCCTATGTCGCCATCAACCTGCTGTGCGTGCTGCCGCTGTACCTGCTGCTACCGCGTGGCCAGGGCGCGGCGCCCGTCGCGAAGCAGGCCACCGGAGCGCCGTCGGCGGTCGGCTCGGCCCGGCGTGCCTTCCGGCTGCTGGCGGTGTTCTTCACGCTGCGCTCGCTGATCTCGGGCGTCATCGCCGTGCATTTCGTGGCCCTGTTCGGCGGCCTCGGCCTGGGCGTCGCCGCCGCCGTCGCGGTGGGCGCCCTGCAGGGGCCGGCGCAGGTTGGCGGCCGGCTGCTCGAGTTCACCCTGGGCGCCCGCGCGCATCCGCTGGACGTGGCCAAGGCCGGCGCCGTGCTGCTGCCGCTGGGCGCCGGCTGCGTGCTGCTGCTCAGCCCCGGCGAGATCGGCCTGGCGGCGGCGGCCTTCATGCTGCTGTACGGCGCCAGCAACGGCATCCTGACCATCAGCAAGGGCCAGGTGCCCTTGGCGCTGTTCGGGCCGCAGGGCTACCCGGTGCTGATGGGCCGGCTGGCGCTGCCGATGCTGGTGGCGCAGGCAGTGGCGCCCACCCTGGCCGCGCCGGTGGTGGCGGTGCTGCCGGCCGCGGTCAGCTTTGGCGTGATCGCCGGGCTTTCGGCGCTGGCGCTGGGCTGCCTGATGCTGCTGCGGGCGCCGCCGACGCCGGCCTGACCATCACGCCAACGGCTCCGAGCCTGCCGCCCGCGGTTGGTGTCGCTCAGGCCACGGAAGCCGAGGCCTCCGCCCGCCATCTGCGGGCAGGGCAATCCTGACGCCAGCGGTCAGGCAACCCGGCCGGTGCCCTCAGAACTCCAGCGCCAATGTCGCCACCGCCACGCCCAGCGGCCGGGCGTCGGTGCTGAGGCCGAGTTCGGCCGGGCTGGCCCAGCGGGATGGCCGCAGCACCACCTCCAGCGTCGCGGCACCGGGCGGCAAGGGCGGCAGCGCCACGGCGTGGGAGGCCAGCTGCGGTTGGTCCAGCAGCAGCGCCGGCAGGTCCACGCCGCCCACCTGGAGCGCCAGCGACAGCGGCGGCACCAGCCCGCGGGCGTGCAGCAGCAGCTGGCGGGGCGGCGGCCCGGGCGGCAGCGGCAGCAGCAGCCGGGCCATGGCGCCGAGGCTCCAGCGCCCCCAATCTTCCGGCCCGGACCAGCCGGCGCCGAACAGGCCGGGCGGCGGGTCCAGCCCGGCCAAGCTGAACTCCACCCGGGGCACCGGCTGCGCCGCCCGGGTGCCGATCTGTGCCGGCAAGGTCGCCAGACCGGTGAAGCCGAGTACCTGGCAGGGCCAGCCGGCCAGCTCCACCTGGCGCACCCGCGCGGCCCAAGGCAACACCCGGGCCGCCAGCGCCGCGGCCCAGCCGGCATGGTCCTGGCGCCGCACCAGGAACAGCTTGCCGCCCGCAACGGCCAGCGGCGCCAGGGTGGCATCGGGCGCCTGCAGCCGCGCCAGCGCCGCCTCGGTCACGCCGGGCCAGTCGGGGTCGAAGAAATCATCCAGCAGCACCACGCCACCGGGCGCCAGGCAGGCCTCGGCCAGCGCCAGGTCGTTGGCGGCGTGCAGGCGGGTGTGGCCACCATCCACGCTGAACAGCCGGATCTGGCCACCCAGCGCCAGCACCTCGGCCGGCGCCAGGGTCAGGCTGTCGCGCGCCAGGATGCGGCTGCGGCGCTGCACCCGCCAGCGGGCCAGGTGGGCTTCCAGTACGGCGCGGTCGCCATGGCCGCTGGCATCGGGGTTGAGGTCCTGGCGTTCGAAGATGTCCACCGCCAGCGCGGCTTCCTCGGGGCTGGCCAGCAGGGCCAGGGCGATGAAGAACTTGCCATGGTGGACGCCGATCTCGGCCACGCTGCCGCCCTGGCCGGCGGCGCGCTGCACCCGGTGCAGGCCGAGGGTCAGCAGCAGCGCATCGCGTTGCAGCCAGCCTGCCACGGCGGTGTGGCCGTGCTGGAAATAGGACAGGTCCAGCAGGGGCGGCTCGGGCGGGATCATCGGGCGACCGCCGGGCCTCGCGCGGGTGCGCGACAGATCATCCGGCACGCGGAGGCGCGGTGCGTGCCGCGGACGGTCGCACCGTGCACAACCCAGCGCGCGGATGCGCCGGACATCATTCCGCGCGGGGGTGCGCTGGCCATCACTCAGCGCGCGGGTGAGCTCGACGCCATGTCGCCAGCAGGCTGGCAGCGTCCACGGCGGTATAGCGCTGCGTGGTCGAGAGGCTGGCGTGGCCGAGCAGTTCCTGGATCGAACGAAGATCCGCCCCGCCGCCCAGCAGATGCGTGGCGAAGCTATGGCGCAGCGCGTGCGGCGTGGCGTGTTCCGGCAGGCCAGCCAGCCGGCGCCAGTCGCGGATGGCCTTCTGCGCCACCGCGGGGTCCAGCCGGGCACCACGCGCGCCGATGAACAGCGGCGCCTCCGGCCCGGCGGCGGCGCGCCAGGGCAGGTAGTCGGCAATGGCCTGGCGCACTGCCGGCAGCACCGGCACCAGCCGTTCCTTGCCACCCTTGCCGAGCACCCTCAGCGCCTGTTCGCCGCCGGCCCTGGGGGCGTCACGCAGGTTCAGGCCCAGCGCCTCGGACAGGCGCAGGCCGCAGCCATACAGCAGGGTGAACAGCGCCACGTCGCGCGCCGCCTGCATCGCCGGGGATTGCGCATGGCCGGGCACATGCACGGCGCCGATGCCACGCGCGGCGGTATGCGCCTGCTCAGCGGTCAGCGCGCGGGGGACCGGCGGCTTCAGCCGCGGGCCACGCAGGCCGGTCAGCGCCGCGGTGGGCGCACCATGGAAGCGCGCCAGCCAGCGCAGGAAGCCGCGCACGGTAGCCAGTTGCCGGGCGCGGGTGGCATTGCCGGCGCCGGCAGCGCCGCGGGCGCCGAGGAAGGCACGGATATCGGCCGGGCGGAGTTCCGACAGCGCCTGCAGGTCGGGCTCCCCGCCCAGGTGCTTGTTAAGGAAGCCCAGGAAATCGCCGAGGTCGCGGCCATAGGCCTCCACCGTGTTGTCGGCGGCGCGGCGTTCCTTGGCCAGCCAGGCCAGGTAGGCGGCGCGGGCCTCGGTGCCCTGCATCAGGCCGGGACCCGACGCGAAACGGCGGCGCCGGGACGCGGCATCTACCGCGCCAGCGCCGCCGCCACGGCGCGGCCGAGGAAGGCCAGCGTGGCGGTGACGTGCCGGGCCGGCAACGCCGCGGGGTCGCGGGTGCCGAGCGCCATAATCACCGCCTCGCCGGTCCAGACGGGCACGCGGGCCAGGGCATCGCGCACCACCAGGCCGGCGGCTTCCTGGTGCAGCAGGTCCAGGTCGGTAGGGTGGGCGCGGACCAGCGCTTCCCGCCCGCCCGGCAGCAGCCGGACGATGGTGCCCAGCGGCAGCTTGCCGATGCCGCGGCGGTCTGGCCGTTCGGCCAGCAGCATGCAGCTTTCCACCCCCAGCAGCGCCGGCAACTCATGCTGCACCGCCTCCACCGGGTCCGGGCTGCGCATCAGCGCCAATACCGCCAGGCGCACCCGGATGGTCAGGCCCTGGTTGGCGCGGCCGGCGCTCAGTGCCGCGTCCATCTCGGCTTCCAGGCCGCGCAGGCGGCGGCGCTCGGCCGCCAGCATCGCCGCCATATGGTCGGCAATACGGTCACCATGCACCCGGCGCGGTGGCGCCAGCCGGCGGTAGATATCGGGCCGCTCGGCCAGGAAGCCGGGATTGGCGCGGAGGAACTCCTCCACCGCCGCCGGCGTCGGCAGACTATCCGGCTCGCAGCCGTTGTCGCAGAGCAGGCGGCGGGGCTGGGTCACAGGATGCTTTGGCCCGTCTTCTGCCAATCCGCCAGGAAGGCGGCCAGGCCCTTGTCGGTCAGCGGGTGGTTCAGCAGCTGGCGGATGACGTTGGGCGGCAGCGTCGCCACATGCGCGCCCAGCTTGGCCGACTGGATCAGGTGGATCGGGTGGCGGATCGAGGCGACCAGCACCTCGGTGCGGAACTCCGGATAGTTGCCGTAGATCTGCACGATCTCGGAGATCAGCTCCATGCCGTCCTGGCCGATATCATCGAGACGGCCGACGAAGGGGGAGATGAAGGCGGCGCCGGCCTTGGCGGCCAGGATGGCCTGCCCGGCCGAGAAGCAGAGCGTGACGTTGACCAGGGTGCCCTCGGAGGACAGCGCCTTGCAGGTGCGCAGGCCAGCTTCGGTCAACGGCACCTTGATGCAGACATTCGGCGCGATCTGGCGCAGGTACTTGCCTTCGGCCAGCATGCCGGCGAAATCCGTGGCGGTGACTTCGGCCGAGACCGGGCCGGGGGTGATGGCGCAGATCTCGGCGATCACCTCGCTCATCTTGCGGCCGGACTTGGCGATGAGGCTGGGATTGGTGGTGACGCCGTCAACCACGCCCAACTCGACCAGGGAACGGATGTCCGCAACCTCGGCGGTATCAACGAAGAACTTCATGCGGCACGGACCTTTGGCGTGATGGCGAGAGTTTGTTTCAGCTTTGTTCTGGCATAGGATAGCCCATGCCTCTGGGTTCCCGAAAGCACCACAGCACTGATGTCACGGCCCCTGTGCCTTCCCGGCCACGGGTACGGGTGATGTTGCCGCTGCCGCTGGCCGGCGCCTACGACTATCGGGTGCCGCCGGAGTTGGAGCTTGGCGTCGGCGACGTGGTGGCGGTGCCGCTGGGCCAGCGGGAGATATTCGGGGTTGTCTGGGACGCGGACCCGGCGGCCGAGGGCGTAGCGGAGGCTCGGCTGAAGCCGGTGCTGGCCAGGTTGCCGGTGCCGGCGATGACTGCCTCATTGCGGCGATTTATTGATTGGGTGGCGGCCTATACGCTTGCCCCGCCCGGCGCCGTGCTGCGGATGGCGCTGTCCTCACCCGGCGCGTTCGAGCCGCCTTCGCCCCAGGCGGGGTGGATGCTGGCGCCGCCCGGCAACAGCCAGCCCCGGCTGACCCCTGAACGCAAGCGGGTGCTGGCGGCGATGGTGGCGGGCCACGCCTATGCCGGGGGTGCGCTGGCCGAGGCGGCGCAGGTTTCTACGGGCGTGCTGCGCGGCATGGCCGAGAACGGGTTGCTGCGGCCGGCGCTGCTGCCGCGTAGCCAGCGGTTCCGCGCGCCGGACCCGGAGCATCCGGGGCCTTCGCTGGCTGGGCCACAGGCGGCGGCGGCGGCGGCGCTGTGCGAACGGGTGGCGGCGCGCAGCTTCGGCGTGACGCTGCTGACCGGGGTGACCGGGTCCGGCAAAACCGAGGTGTATTTCGACGCGGTGGCGGAAGCGCTACGGCAGGGGCGCCAGGCGCTGGTGCTGCTGCCGGAGATCGCGCTTTCGGCCCAGTGGCTGGACCGCTTCCGCGAGCGCTTCGGCGTGGCGCCCGCGCTGTGGCACAGCGAACTGACCAGCAAGACCCGGCGGGATACCTGGCGGGCGCTCGCGGAAGGCGAGGTGCAGGTGCTGGTGGGGGCGCGCTCGGCCTTGTTCCTGCCCTACCCCGACCTGGGCCTGATCGTGGTGGATGAGGAGCACGAGACCGCCTTCAAGCAGGAGGAGGGGGTGATTTATCACGCCCGGGACATGGCGGTGGTGCGGGCGCGGTTTGCCGAAGCAGCCTGCGTGCTGGTCTCCGCGACGCCCAGCCTGGAGAGCCTGACCAACGCCGAGACCGGGCGCTACGCCCGGCTGGACCTGCCGACACGGCATGGCGGGGCGACGCTGCCGCAGGTGGTGCCGGTGGATCTACGAAAAACGCCGCCGGAGCGCGGGCGCTTCCTGGCGCCGCCACTGGTGGAGGCGGTGACGGCGACGCTGGCGCGGGGCGAGCAGGCCATGCTGTTCCTGAACCGCCGCGGCTATGCGCCGCTGACGCTGTGCCGCGCCTGCGGCCACCGCATGCGCTGCCCGAACTGCACGGCCTGGCTGGTGGAGCACAGGGCGCAGCGGCGGCTGACCTGCCACCATTGCGGCCATGTGGAACCACCGCCCGCCGCCTGCCCGGAATGCGGCGCGGAACACAGCCTGACCGCCGTCGGCCCCGGGGTGGAGCGGGTACAGGAGGAAGCGGCGCAGCTATGGCCCGACGCGCGCCGGCTGGTGATGGCCAGCGACAACATCCCCGGCCCCGCCGCCGCCGCCGCCGCCGCCCAGGCCATCTCCAACCGGGAGGTGGATTTGATCATCGGCACGCAGATCGTCGCCAAGGGCTGGCACTTTCCGCATCTGACCCTGGTGGGGGTGGTGGATGCCGATCTCGGCCTGGCCGGCGGCGACCTGCGCGCGGCGGAGCGCACCGTGCAGTTGCTGCACCAGGTGGCCGGGCGGGCCGGGCGCGCCGAGGCGCCGGGCCAGGTGCTGCTGCAGAGCTTCTCGCCGGAGCACCCTGTGATGCAGGCGTTGATCGGGAACGACCTGGACGCCTTCATGGCCGAGGAAGCCGCGATGCGGAAACCAGGGCACTGGCCACCGTTCGGCCGGCTGGCGGCGCTGATCGTCAGTGCTGAGGACGAACGCGCCGCCGAGCGCGCAGCGCGCAACCTGGGGCTGGCGGCGCCAGGCGGAGATGGCGTGCAGGTGCTGGGGCCGGCGCCGGCGCCGCTGGCGCTGCTGCGCGGGCGGCATCGGCGGCGCCTGCTGCTGAAGTGCCGGCGCGACATTCCCGTGCAGCCGCTGCTGCGTGACTGGCTGGCGAAGGTGGAGATTCCCGGAAATGTCCGCCTGCAGGTGGACGTGGACCCCGTGAGCTTCCTGTAGCTGCCGGCGTTTGCGCTGGTCTACGCCGGCTCGGCCACGGCGCGGCCGGGCGGCGGGGCGCTGTCGCCGGGGGTCTCCGGCGTGGCCAGGGCGCGGTCGATCGCCTTGCGCAGCGTGTTGAGCTTGCGCTCGTTCTCCACCTTCAGGCCAAAAATGTCCTTCACGTAGAACACGTCCACCGCGCGCACGCCGTAAGTGGTGATGTGCGCGCTGGCGATCTGCAGCCCCTGGTCGGAGATGGCGGCCGTCACGTCGTGCAGCAGGCCCGGGCGGTCGCGGCCATTCACCTCAATGACGGTGTGGCTGTTGCTGGCGTGGTTGTCGAACACAACGCGCGGCGGCACCGTCACGGCGCGCAGCCGGGCAGGTTCGCGCCGCACCTTCTGGATTTCGGTTTTCAGCCGCAGCCGTCCGCTCAGCGCCTGCTCGATCAGCACCGCCAGCTTGGCCAACCGATGCGGCTGGTCGAAGGCGCCGCCGGCGGCGTCCTGCACCCAGAAGGTGTCCAGCGCCATCCCGTTCTGCAGCGTATGGATGCGGGCATCGACGATGCTGGCACCGGCCACCGCCAGCGCCCCGGCGATGCGGCTGAACAGGCCGGGATGGTCGGCGGCGTAGATGGTCACCTCGGTGACGGCGCGCTGTTCCAGCACCCGGGTCCTGACCGTCAGCGGCGCCTTGTTCTGCTCCGCCTCGCGGATCAGGCTGGCGTGGCGGGCGTGGGTCTCGGCGTCGAAGGACAGCCAATAGCCGGGGTAGCCGAGCGACAGGAACTGGTCGATATCCGCCTGCGGCCAGCCGCCGATCATGGCCGCGGCCGCCTCGCGCGCGCGGGCCACGCGCACGTCGCGTTCCGGCACGGAAAGCCCGCCGGCCAGCACCTCGGCCACGCGCCAATAGACTTCGCGGAGCAACGTGGCCTTCCAGCCGTTCCAGACCTTGGCGGACACCGCGCGCATGTCGGCGACCGTGAGTACCAGCAGCAGCCGCAGCCGCTCCGGCGACTGCACCAAGTCGGCGATGTCGAGGATGGTCTTGGGGTCCTCGATGTCGCGTTTGAAGGCGGTCTGGCTGATCAGCAGGTGGTGCAGCACCAGCCAGGAGACGGTCTCGGTCTCCTCCGGCGTCAGGCCCAGCTTGGGGCAAACTTCCTGGGCGATGCGGGCGCCGAGTTCCGAATGGTCGCCGCCCCGGCCCTTGGCGATGTCATGCATCATGGCCGCGACATACAGCGCCCGGCGCGAGGAGACCTGGCCGATGAGTTCGCTGGCGACCGGCGCCACTTCCGCAAGGTCGCCGCTTTCCAGGCGTTGCAGGTTGCCGATCACCTCGATCGTGTGCTCGTCCACCGTGAACACATGATAGGTGTCGAACTGCATCAGCCCGACGATGCGGGCCCATTCCGGCACGAACCGGCTGAGGAAGCCGGTCTCGTTCATGATCCGCATCCAGGTGGCGGAATCCTTGCCACAGAGCAGGTCGAGGAACAGCGCATTGGCCTCGGCTTCGCCGCGCAGCCGGACCGCGTGGTGGGCGCTGCGGATCATCGCGCGCATGGCCAGCGGGTGGATGTCCAGATGCCGGTCGCGCGCCGCCTTCAGGATGCGCAGCATCAGGATGGGTTCGCGGGCGAAGTCGCGGTCGGGCGGCGCCGCCACCAGCTTGCCATCGGCGAAGGCCAGCCCGGCATCCGCCAGCGCCTTGTCACCGGTTTTCCGCCCGGCCGGCGGGCCAAGCGCGGCGCGCTCGATGGCGGGTTCCAGCACGCGGGAAAGGCGCGCCACGTCGCGCACTGTCAGGAACAGGTGCTTCATGAAGCGCTCGACGCCGTCCTGCCGGCCGCGCGGCGTGTAGCCCATGCGGGCGCCGACCACGGGTTGCAGGTCGAAGGTCAGGCGCTCCTCGGCACGCTGGGTGACCAGGTGCAGGTGGAAGCGGACGGTCCAGAGGAAGTTCCAGGCGCGGCGTACGGTGCGCGCCTCGTGTTCCGTCAACAGGCCGCCGCCGGGGCTATCGGGGCCGACCAGTTCCGGCATGCGCTGGGTGCCGAAAGCGTAGCGCGCCAGCCAGTACAGGGTTTGCAGGTCCCGCAGGCCGCCGCGGCCTTCCTTGATGTGCGGCTCCACCATGTAGGGGCTGTCGCCGTACTTGCCGTGCCGGACCAGGCGTTCCTGGCGTTTCGCCGCCAGGAAGGGTGCCAGACCGCGGTCGCGCCGCATCTTGGCGAAGGTTTCCTGGAAGCGTTCGAAGGCGGCGCGCTCACCATAAAGGAAGCGCGCATCGACCAGCGCGGTCAGGCTGGTGACGTCCTTGGCCGCTTCGTCCAGGCAGTCCTTCACGCTGCGGGTGGCGCGGCCGACCTTCAGGCCCAGGTCCCACAGCATGTAGAGCGTGAACTCGACCGTGCGCTGGGCGCGTGGGCCGGCTTGGCCGTCGCTCAGGAACAGCAGGTCGATATCGGAATAGGGCGCCAGCACGCCGCGGCCATAGCCGCCTGTCGCCACCAGGGCGTAGGGCGGCTCGCGCGCCTCGGCCGGGTTGCGCGGCGGCGTCATCTCCAGCGCATAGCGGTGGATGGCGTGCATCAGGCCATCTACCAGCGCCGCCAGCCAGCGGGCCGCGGCCAGGCCACTGAGCTGCTGGCTTTCGAAGGCATCCTGCACCCGGCCCTGGATACGGCCGAGATGGCGGCGCAGCAGCGACAGCGCGGCGTCGCGTGCCAGCGGCCCAGCGACCAGGGTCCCGGCGCCAAGCAGCTCGTTGATCAGGTCCGGCACGGCGGAGGGCACAGCGGCCAGGTCAGCCGGCGCGCCTGCCGGCGTCCGTGCCGGGAATGCAGCCTCAGGGGTCATCTGGCCCAGCCTAACGCCACTCATGGCTCTGTGACAGCACCTGAAAGTAGAGATTTCAGACGATACAGCGCTTCCTGCGCCTCGCGTGGCGACAGTGCATCAATGTCCAGGGCGGCCAGGGCGGCTTCGACCGCAGGCCTGGCGGCGCGCTCCGGTAGGCCGGCGGTGGGACGGGCCTGGGCAAACAGCGGCAACTCGTCCGAAAGCGGGTCCAGGCCGCGGGCGCGGGCTTCCAGCGCCGTCAGCACCTGGGCACCGCGGGCGAGCACGCCGCGCGGCACGCCAGCCAGCCTGGCGACGTGCAGGCCCCAGGATTTCTCGGCCACGCCCGGGCCGACGCTGTGCAGGAAGACCACGTCGTTCTTCCATTCCCGCACCCGCATCGTGGCCAGCGCCAATTCCGGCAGCTTGCCGGCCAGCGCGGTGAGTTCATGGAAATGGCTGGCGAAGATGGTGCGGCAGCGGACCCTGTCGTGCAGCGCCTCGAGCACCGCCCAGGCGATGGCCAGGCCGTCCCAGGTCGCCGTACCGCGGCCGACCTCGTCCAGCACCACCAGGCTGCGGGGGCCGGCCTGGTTGAGGATGGCGGCGGTCTCGGCCATCTCCACCATGAAGGTGGAGCGCCCGCCGGCAATGTCGTCCGCCGCGCCAACGCGGGAGAACAGCCGGTCCACCAGGCCGAGCCGCGCGGATTCGGCCGGCACGAACAGGCCGGCCTGGGCGAGGACGGCGAACAGCGCATTCTGCCGCAGGTAGGTCGATTTGCCGGCCATGTTGGGGCCGGTCAGCAGGCACAGCCGGCGGCCGGGCGACAGGTCGCAGTCATTCGGCACGAAGCTGCCGGCCTTGTTGCGGGCCAGCGCCGCGGCCACCACCGGGTGGCGGCCACCGACCACGGCGAAGTCGGTGCGCTCCACCATCTCCGGCCGGCACCAGCGGCCCTCGGCGGCAATCTCGGCACTGGCGGCATGGACGTCCAGCGCGGCCAGGGCGGTGGCGGCGGCGGCGATGCCGGGGCCGGCGGCGAGGCACAATTCGCGCAGCCGGCGGGCGATCAGCTTCTCGCGCCGGGCGGCCTGCTCGGCGGCCTCGCTGAGGCGGCGGTCCAGGCTGGCCAGGGCGGAACAGGTAAAACGGTGCGCGTTGGCCATGGTCTGGCGGTGGATCGGGGCGAACTCCCCCACCGCCTTCGCGGGCGGGTCGCGCAGCAGCTTTTCGCCCGGGGCGGCCTGCATTTCCGCGAGGTAGCCGAATTGCTGGTGATGCCGGATCTTGACGGAGGCGACGCCCCAGGCCTGCGCCAGGTCCATCTGCAAGGCGGCGATGGCGCCGCGCGCGTCGTCCCGCAGCCGGCGCAGCGCGTCCAGTTCGCCATCATAGCCCTGGGCCACCAGCCCGGGGTCGTCCAACCGCGCCGGCAGGGTTTCCGCCAGGGCGCGGGCGAGTTCGGGGCTGGGGTCGTCGGGCGGCAGCAGCGCCTCGGCCGCATCGGTCAGCTGGTGCGGCAGCATCAGCGCGGCCTCCCCCAGCGCGGCGGCGATGTGGGCGCCACGGGCCAGGCCGTCGCGGATGGCCGCCAGGTCGCGCGGGGCGAAGCGGTCCAGCGAGAGGCGCGCCAGGGCGCGGGCCATGTCCGGCGCACCCTTCAGCGTGGCGCGCAGCGTGGCGCGCAGCGGGCCGGCCAGCAGCAGGGCGTGAACGGCGTCGTGCCGGGCTCCGATCTCGTCCGGCTCGGCCAGCGGGGAGGCCAGGCGGGCCGCGAGTTCGCGGGTGCCGGCGGCGGTGATGGTGCGGTCCACCGCGCCCAGCAGGCAGTCCTTCGCGCCGCGTGCGGCACCCTCGCGTTCCGGCCGCAGGATTTCCAGGCTGCGACGGGTGGCGGCGTCCATCTGCAACAGGCCGCGGCCGCCGCGCGGCACCGGCCGGGAAAGCCTTGGCAGGGCGCCACGCTGAGTTGCCTTGACGTAGTCCAGCGCCATCGCGGCGGCGCTGACCTCGGCGGTGCTGAAGCTGCCGAAGCCGTCCAGGGTCAGCACGCCATAGGCTTCGGTCAGGCGACGCGTGGCGTCGCGCGGCAGCGCAACCTCCACCGTGTCGGGTGCCAGGCCCTTCGGCGCCAGCACCTCGGCGGGTTCCAGCCGGGCCAGCAGGGCGGGCAGCTCGGCGCGGGGCAGCGACTCGGTCTCGAAGGCGCCCGTGGAAATATCCAGCCACGCGGCGCCGAGCGTGTCGTTGTCACCCGGCGCCAGGGCCAGCAGCCAGGCCGGGCGGGCGGCCTCCAAAAGACTGTCCTCGGTCAGCGTGCCCGGGGTGACCAGGCGCACCACCTCGCGGCGGACGGCGGTGGCCTTACGCTTCTTGGCTTCTTCCGGCGTCTCCATCTGCTCGCAGACCGCCACGCGGAAGCCGCGCCGGATCAGCCGGGCCAGGTAGGTATCGGCGGCGTGGACAGGCACGCCGCACATCGGCACCGGCTGGCCCTGGTGCGCGCCGCGATGCGCCAGCGCGATGTCCAGTGCCTCGCTGGCGGCCTCGGCATCGGCGAAGAACAGCTCGAAGAAGTCGCCCATGCGGAAGAACAGCAGCGCGTCCGGGTTCTCCGCCTTGGCGGCGAACCACTGGGCCATGGCGGGGGAAGCCCCCTCCGCCGCTGGGTATTGGCTGATCGAGCGCTGCATCGGCCAAACTCCTAGCCCGGCCTTGCCCGTCTGGTAAGTCGGTGGCGCGGCTTAACCATGAAGCTTGCGGCCAGCTTAAGTTAAATCCGCCGCTGTCGCTGCTTCGCACCCGCGAAGTGGCTGGCTTCCAAACCCTTGTCCCACCTGCGAAACTGGGACTTCACGCGCCGGTCAACCGGCGGATTCGGGTTACGAGGGACAGTAAAACCATGGATGACGCGCGCAAGAGCCACATGCCGCCAGTCTCGCTTTCGGATGTGCGGACCGCGCGGGTGACGCCGGAGGAAGCCCTGGCGATGCACGCCGAAGGGCGCCCCGGCAAGCTGGAGATCCGCCTTTCCAAGCCGCTGGTCACCGCCCGCGACCTGTCGCTGGCGTACAGCCCCGGCGTGGCGGAACCCTGCCTGCACATCGCCCGCGACCCGTCGCTGGTGTACGACTACACCTCCAAGGGCAACTTCGTCGCCGTGGTCTCCAACGGCACCGCGGTGCTAGGCCTCGGCAATCTCGGCGCGCTGGCCTCCAAGCCGGTGATGGAGGGCAAGGTCGCGCTGTTCAAGCGCTTCGCCGACGTCGATGGCATCGACCTCTGTCTCGATACCGAGGATGTCGACCAGATCATCAACTGCGTGCGCTACCTGGGGCCGAGCTTCGGCGGCATCAACCTTGAGGACATCAAGGCGCCGGAATGCTTCGTCATCGAGCAACGGCTGCGCGAGCTGATGGACATTCCAGTGTTCCATGACGACCAGCACGGCACTGCCATCGTCGCCGCCGCCGGCCTGATCAACGCGGCGCACCTGACCGGGCGCGACCTGGCGAAGACGAAGCTGGTCATCAACGGCGCCGGTTCCGCCGCCATTGCCTGCGCCGAGCTGCTGCGCGCCATGGGCATGCGGCCCGAAAACATCATCATGTGCGACACCAAGGGCGTGCTGTACCGCGGCCGCACCGAGGGCATGAACCAGTGGAAATCCGCCCACGCGGTGGAGACCACGGCACGCACCCTGTCCCAGGCGATCGCGGGCGCCGACGTGTTCTTCGGCCTTTCGGTCAAGGGTGCCCTGACGCCCGACATGGTCCGCGCCATGGCCCCGGCGCCGATCATCTTCGCCATGGCCAACCCGGACCCGGAGATCACCCCGGAGGAGGCCCGCGCCGCCCGGGCCGATGCCATCATCGCCACCGGCCGTTCGGACTATCCGAACCAGGTCAATAACGTGCTGGGCTTCCCCTTCATCTTCCGCGGCGCGCTGGACGCCCGGGCCAGCACCATCAACGACGCGATGAAGATCGCGGCCGCCAACGCCCTGGCGTTGCTGGCGCGAGAAGACGTGCCTGAGGAGGTCGGCTCCGCCGGCGCTGGCAACTCGCTGCGCTTCGGGCCGGAATACATCATCCCCAACGCTTTCGACCCGCGGCTGATCAGCCGCGTCTCGCCCGCCGTAGCCAAGGCGGCGATGGACAGTGGCGTGGCGCGCAAGCCGATCAAGGACATGGACGCCTATGCGCGGGAGCTGACCAAGCGGCTGGACACCACGGCGTCGGCGTTGGAGTTCATCACCGAGCGGGTGCAGGCCAACCCGAAGAAGGTGGTCTTCGCCGAGGGAGAGGAGGAGAAGGTGATCCGCGCCGCGATCGCCTACATCAACAGCGGCTACGGCACGCCGGTGCTGGTCGGGCGGGAGGAGCGGATCAACGCCACTGCCGCGGCGCTGGGCCTGGTGCTGCCGGCGGGGATGGAGATCCACAACGCCCGCGTCTCCTCCCACAACCGGCGCTATGCCGAGTTCCTGTATGCCCGGCATCAGCGCGGCGGCATGCTGCTCCGCGACTGCCAGCGCCTGGTCAACCAGGACCGCAACGTCTTCGCCGCCTGCATGGTGGCGCTGGGCGAGGCGGATGCGATGCTGACCGGGCTGACCCGCAGCTACAGCGTGGCGCTGGACGGGGTGCGGATGGCGCTGGACCCGGCGCCGGGGCAGGCGCTGTTCGGGCTGACGCTGATGTTGGCGCGGGTCTCCGGCACCGTCTTCGTCGCCGATACCGCCATTCATGAGCGGCCGGATGCGCAGACGCTGGCGGATATCGCGGTGCAGTCCGCCGCCGCCGCCCGCCGCCTGGGGCATGAGCCGCGCGTGGCCTTCCTCAGCTTCTCCAACTTCGGCGACCCCAAGGGGGTGATCCCCGGCAGCGTGCGCGAGGCGGTTAAGCTGCTGGACGAGCGCAAGGTCGATTTCGAATATGACGGCGAGATGAGCGCCGACGTGGCGCTGGATCCCCAGCTGCGGGCGCTCTACCCGTTCTGCCGGCTGACCGGGCCGGCCAATGTGCTGGTGATGCCCGGCCTGCATGCCGCGCATATCCTCACCAAGGCGGTGCCGCGGCTGACCAGCGGGACCGCCATCGGCCCGCTGCTGATGGGCATGGCCAAGCCGGTGCAGATCGTCTCCATGGATGCCAGCGTGAACCAGCTGCTGGACATGGCCTGCCTGGCGGCGCACGCCGCCATCGTGCGGTAAGCCGCGGCATTGGGCACGGTTTTCACCATCGGCTACGGGAACGCAACGCCGGCCACGCTGGTCGCGGCGCTGCAACGGGCCGGGGTGGTGACCGTGGCCGATGTGCGGGCGCTGGCCAACAGCCGGCGCCCCGGCTTCGCCAAGCGGGCGCTGAGCGCAGCGCTGGAGGAGGCCGGGATCGGCTACTGGCACATTCCGGCGCTGGGCACCCCGGCGGCGGGGCGCCAGGCCTCACGCGAAGGCAAGCCGGAGGTGATGAAGCCGATCTTCACCCGGCATCTGGCGGGTATCGAGGCCCAGGCGGCACTGGGCGCGCTGCGGGAGCGGGCGCTGCGGGAGACGGTGTGCCTCCTCTGCCTGGAGGCCGACCCGCGGCACTGCCACCGCACCATGGTGGCCGAGGCGCTTGAAACTTCAACCGTGAAACATTTGCATCCGGGGCTGGCTCAGGCAGACTAGTCGGGCTGTGCGTGAGGAGACGCTCGCCGTGCCGCTCGCCCTGGTGATCCATGACCTGCCCGCCGGCTCCGCGGCGCTGAAGGCGATGTTCGACGCGATCTACGAGATTGCGCCGGAGCATTGGCCGATGTCCGACGGCAGCCTGCTGGCCGCCACCGGGGTTTCGCCGGCCTATCTGCGCGACCACCTGCTGCGGGCACTGAAGGCACAGGGCCAGCAGGCCGGGCTGATACTGGTGACGCGGCTGGGCGAGCAAGCCGCCTGGTCCGGCCTGCCGGCGGATGGCGAGGCCTGGCTGCGGGCGACGATCGACTGAATACGCGGGGATGCGATCCTCCCGCTGCGGCGGTTGCGTGGGAGACCGGTTCACGCGCTCCCGTCTCAGGCGATCACGCACGGCCCGTTGCCGAACCACGCCCAAGACTGGCTCATGGCGTTCGGCGCCGCATGTAGCTGCGTTCCGGGCGATAGCGTAGCCAGTGGCGCAGGCGCGCGGCCAGCGTCCTCACGAGTACAGGCATCGGCGGCTTTTCCATTTGTCGAACCGTCCGGTCGCGCATTTCGCCACCGGGATGCCCAGCAGTATGGCCGCGGAAGATTGCCAAAGGCTTGGCGGGCATGCGGCAAGATGAAGGCGCCGCCTTCACACCTGGCGGCGTGGTTCATACTAAGCGCACGAAGGTTTCACCTTCGCGCGCCCTCAGTCGCGTCGTGCATTGGCAAGCCGCTGGCATGACGCGGGCCGCCTCCACGACCGTTGGCGTCGTGCGCAGGCACGCTGACGCGTGACGCGGCATTAGCCGCGGCCGCCATTCGGCGGCTCGGCCCGCAAGCGGCGGGCCGCAAGTCGGAACTTCATGTGCTTGGGTTCAGCCGGCCTTGCGGATGATGATGCCGGCCGAGGTGACGATGCGTCCGCGGAACGCCAACCGCAGGTGCGGCGCATGCAGCGGGCCGAGCGCGAAGGGGTGGTACTGGTAGGGCGGCAGGTCCACGAACTGGTCCAGCATGCCCTCGCCGTTGGCGTCATCGAAGGCCAGCATCTCATGGCCCTCGGCGGCCAGGCGGGCCGCCAGTTCCTGCAGATGGCGGCGCTGGTACAGCACCGTGGTGCCGCGCCCCAGCGTGCGTTCCTGCTGGTTCAGGTTGTATTCGGTGGTGTGGACGGCAATGCCGCCGGGCTTCAGGCAGCGCATGGCGCGCAGCACGAAGTCGAGGCCACGCTCCAGCGTGCCCAGATGCTCCAGGGCACAGACCGACCAGAGGAAGTCGTAGTCGCGCAGGCCAGCGGGAATGCGGCGCATGTCCACGGCCTGGAAGTTGACCCGCGCATCGAAGGCGGCGCGCTCCAGCTGATGCGGGTGGTGCAGATGCGCCGCCGAGGCGTCGCTGTGCTGACCAGTGGCCAGCCAGCCACGGGCGCGGCGGTCGGCGGGGTCCAGGTCGGTGGCCGTGATCTCCAGCCCGCGGGCGGCGAAGAGCGAGGGCAGTTGTTCCTGCCCCACGGCAAAGCCGAGGCCGCGGCGGCCGGCCTCCAGCATGCCGGCTTCCCACAGCGCCTGCAGGACAAAGCAGTCCTCCCACAGCTTGCGGTGGTACAGCGGGTAGCAGAACAGCGCCGGGCACCAGTGGCGCAGCCAGTCATGCTCGATATCCGCCTGGCGGCAGACCCGGCTGGTCAGGCCGACAAGGACCGGCGCCGCCGGCGCGGTGAAGCCGGGGCCGGCATGGCCCTCGGCGAAGCGTTGCCGCGCCAGGTCGGTGGCCAGCACCTTGGCGTTCCAGCGCACCAGCTCGGCGGTGCGGCCGCCAAGCAGCAGGCGTTCCAGCCAGAACCGAAAGCGGGCCGGCAGCAAGTGGGGCGGGATCAGCTCAGCTGTCCAGCTTGATGCCCAGCTCGCGGATCAGCGGGCGCCACTCGGCGTTCTCCTGCCGGACGAAGGCGGCGAATTCGGCGGGTGTCGAGGCGCGGTTCTCAATGCCGAGGTCGCGGAAGCGGGCCTGCACGTCATCGGCGGCCACGGCGGCCAGCAGCGCCTGGTTCAACTGGGCCAGGATCGGCGCCGGGGTGGCGGCGGCGACGCTCATGCCCTGCCAGCCATAGGCGATGGCATTGGCGAAGCCGAGCTCGCGCAGTGTCGGCACCTGCTGTGCCACCGGGCTGCGGGCTTCCGAGAAGCAGCACAGCGTCTTGACCCGGCCGGAAGTGATGTAGGGCGTGCCGGTAGCGCAATCGACCACGGCGCATTCCACGTTGCCGGCCAACAGGTCCTGCACCGCGGCGGGGGTGCCGCGATAGGGCACGTGGGTCGCTTCCAACCCGGTGCGGCGCTTGGCCATCTCCATCGCCAGGTGATGCGGCGAGGCGACGCCGGGCGAGGCATAGGACAGCGTGCCATTCTTCGAGCGGGCGACCATCTCGGCGAAGGTATTGGCGCGGTGGTCGGGCCGCACCATCAGGAACAGCGGGAAGCGGCCGATGAAGCCGAAGCCGGTCAGGTCGCGGTCGGGGTCATACGGCAAGCGGCTGTAGAGCGCCGGGTTGTAGGTCAGGATACCGTTGTCCACGTGCAGCAGCGTGTGGCCATCGGCCGGGGCGCGCACCACGGTTTCGGTGGCCACCACGGCGCCGCCACCGGGCTTGTTCTCCACCACCACGGACTGGCCGAAGCGGGTGGACATGTGCGCGGCCAGCAGCCGGGCGAACAGGTCCGAGGCGCCGCCGGGCGGGTAGCCCACCACCAGGCGCAGCCCATGGCCGGGAAAGCCGCCTTGCGCCTGGGCGCTACCGGCCACGGCCATTCCGGCGGCAGCTTGCGCCAACATCCTGCGTCCCAGCATGGCTCGATCCCCTTCGGCTGCGCCAGGGACCATACCGCTAGCCCAGCGCCAAGGCCATCCACAGCGGCAACGTCAGCACGCAGGCCAGGTGCTCGGCGCTGGTCAGGGCGGCCATCAGCGGGGCATCGCCGCCCATGGCGCGGGCCA